>JAJRQA010000270.1 GCA_024280475.1 Alphaproteobacteria bacterium | reverse complement strand
TTAACCATGCCGAAGGAAGCGAGGCCTCTTAAGATGTCTCAAAGTGCCTGTATATGGGCTTTTGTGGGGTTACTATTGGATTACTAGAGATTTTTTGAGCCATTTCGCATGCCGCAAGCAATGTGACTTAAGTTATTGATTCATAACGATAATTATTGGTGATCCCGGCGTGATTCGAACACGCGACCCCCAGATTAGGAATCTATGAAAAGGGGTGTTCATAGAATATCATAGAACATCCTATTAACGGGTCTTTTACTTAATATTCAGTTAGTTAGGTGATCATACGAAATAATAGGGCCTCCTCACAGTGCACGCATTTTTGGCACCTATATGGCACCTAAGGAGTATGACCATGGCTGGACGAAAAGAATTGACCGATATCGCAGTCCGTAACGCAAAACCTCCCCAAAGCGGACAAAGAGAGCTTTTTGATGGAAAGTTGCCAGGCTTTTGCCTGCGTATCAGCAAGGGAGGAACCAAGAGTTTTTGCATCTATTATCGTGTGGCTGGACGCCGGAAACGCTTTACCCTCGGGCGCTATCCGCAAATCACCTTGAGTGGTGCTCGTAAGAAGGCCCATAAGGTTCTTTCTGATGTTGCGCTGGGAGGTGACCCTCAGGCAGAGAAAAAGATTGTCAAAAACAACCATACTTTCGATAAGGCTGTCGAGGAGTTTAAGGTCTCACATTGCGAGCGGTATAACAAGGCAGCAACCGCAACCGAAACCATTCGACTATTGCGATATGAGTTTTCGCCAAAATGGTCCAATACGGATGTTCGTGATATCGGCAAGTCTGATGTTTTGGCTATTCTGGATAAGATTGTTAAGCGTGGTTCTCCCAGTGGGGCCAATCACGCCTTTGCTGCGATCAGGAAGTTTTTCAGCTGGTGTGTTGAGCGCAGTCTGGTTGATGTCAGCCCTTGCATAGGGATTAAGAGCCCAGCGAAACACAACTCTCGTGATCGTGTTCTTGAAGATTTTGAACTAGCTGCCATTTGGCAGGCTGCCTGCCAGATTGGCTACCCATATGGCTCTATTGTGCAACTTCTTGCATTAACTGGCCAAAGGCGAGGGGAAATCACTTTCATGTCCTGGCATCATTTCAATATGGAGAAGAAAATCTGGTCACTTTCCTCGGAAATGACCAAGGCAGGTCGGGCACATGAAGTCCCATTGGCACCGATGGCTTTAAATGTGATTTTGACACTTCCTCGTCTTCACGAAGCACTTTTATTTCCCGCCAGGGGGCGCACGAATTCGGTATATTCTGGTTTTTCAAAAAACAAAAAGCGTATAGACAAGCTATCTGGCGTGAGTGATTGGACGTTGCATGATATTCGTCGCACGGTTGCCACTGGAATGGCTCAGCTCAGGATCGAGCCTCATGTGGTCGAAAAACTTCTCAATCATTCATCGGGTACGTTTGGTGGTGTGGCTGGTGTCTATAATCGGTTTGGCTATCTGCCTGAGATGCGCGAAGCGCTTGAAAAATGGGAAGGTCATATCGGGGCACTTCTCATGGAGACCGAATCTGTTCATAGATAGAAAAAATGCCGTTCGTCGTATTTTTCTGGCGTATATTTGAATGAATGGGGCAGATAGGTTACAATGCAGGACGAAGAATTTGAATGGGATGATGGCAAGGCCGAGAGTAATCTGGCCAAGCATGATGTGAATTTTGAACAAGCGCGTCATGTTTTTTCAGATATGAACGCCGTCGAGCGGATTGATGACCGCATGGATTATGGCGAGGAGCGATTTTTGGCCACTGGCATGGTCGAGGGGCGGCTTATTGCCGTTAGTCATACTATTCGTGAAGGCCGTATCCGTATCATTTCCGCCCGTAAAGGAACAAGAAGAGAGCAAAATGAATACTACCGTCAAGCGCAATGAAACAAACAAGCCTCCCGAAGAAAACGATGATTCGCGGGGCACTGATTGGGAGAAATTCGACGCTCTCAGCGACGAAGAAGTGGTTGCGCGTGCCAAGACCGATCCAGACAACCCACCTTTGACAGATGAAGATATGAGGCGGATGAAGCCTTTGCCGCGCATTCGCGCGATACGTCGTGCTCTGAAACTGACGGAACAGCAATTTGCGGATAGGTTCGGTGTGCCGGTTAAAATGATCCCTGAATGGGAATCGGGCCGCGTCGAGCCGAGCGAAGCTGAACACGCCTATTTCAAGATAATTGCCGTCGATCCAGAATTCGTCAAAGAAGCGCTCAGCTTTGTGCCGGGTAGCGAAGCAGCAGAGTGATTTCGCATATCGCTCGCGATATTGCACAATAAAACTGTATAAGTGCGATTATATGCATCCATTAACCATATCTATAAACGACTACTTGGTCATTTTATGTAAATCATCACATATCCTTTTTCAGAACTGCTGGGATAGTAAGATGAATTGCATGAGAACAAATTTTGCTTGGCTCTTTATATTGCCTGTCATTGTTTTATTGACAGCAAATAATTCTGCGATAGCTTCTGACAGCCTGGAAATAGGCAGTGTCTGCATGCCTGCAATCTCTCAAAGCAACTCATTGACCTTGGAACCTTCAGCGATACAACGGCGCGGTAAATTACTGCGTGCTTGCCGCTTTGGATCATTGGTCCGTGCTGAATTTTCTTCAAACAATCATCTTTCATCAGCTGAACAAGGTTTTTATTTTGTGCCTCACGTACAAAACGATCTTGTGCTTTCTCCCTTCTATTATCTATCGTTGATGCTTCCAGCATTCGCCAAACCAAAACCCTTCACCTCGTGTCATTTCACGAGACTGCCGGGTTATGCGTTAAATCAAGCGAACTGCACTGGAGCAGCCATGAGTAAATTAAACAGTTTTGAGAACAACAACACGCCTTATGACAGGATCATCTCTAAAAAAGAACTTCTAACCTTGGTCCCCTATGGCTTTGCCCAAATTACCCGTATGGAGAAAGTCAGAACATTTCCTCTACGTATCAAGCTCGGGCCAAACCGTATTGGCTGGCTTATGAGTGAGGTTCAAGCCTGGATCGCTGAGCGAAAAGAAGAACGGGATTTAGGGCTAGAACCCTATACCCTGATTTATCAAAGACGCGACAAAAATGACGATGATGGTGACGATAGCTGATTTTGTCAATGCGAGAACCAAAAAAATGAATTAAAGGAGGGAGTGTCTTTTGATATTTATTGTCGATAAAGATGTTCCCTCTTTTTCTTTCACTTTCTCTTTTTTGTTCGCCATTTTATTTTTTGCCGTTTTTCTGTTTTCTACTGGGCGTGCCCCTGTGGGTCAGGCTCGCGTCTACGATGAAGCCGGATTGCGTTATCAGGTTCTGGCATTTCTTGCCAATGACGCAATCCGGCTTCACCCTGGCGGGCTTTGATCCTTCACGCGGGTT
Source organism: Alphaproteobacteria bacterium (assembly GCA_024280475.1). GTDB lineage: Bacteria > Pseudomonadota > Alphaproteobacteria > Rhizobiales > JAKIUO01 > JAKIUO01. The sequence goes on along the minus strand of JAJRQA010000270.1, from coordinate 23,466 downwards.
CTGAATTGTCCTGCCTACCGTAGAACCGTGTCGCTGTTTTAATCCTTTACGGTATTACCGTATCACACCATTACTTCATCGAGGCAAAGCGGTATTACCGTATCGAGGTATCACCTCAAAACCGTATTACGGTTTTTTTATTTGACTTGCCTGAATTTTGAGTAAAATGAGTATATCTAATGATTTAACCACACCCCCGATGAAAATCGACATCAAAATCAATGACAACAGGTTTATGAAGGCCATGAGACTGCGTTTTCCGCTCGTTGAGGCCGTCAAAAGCGGATGTTTTGATTGCGGGGTTTGAATGGATTTAACATCGGTCCAAAAAGGCGATGGCACAGACACGCTTTACTGCTACCGCTGTTTATCGGCCCGCATCAAATTTGAGTTGCAGGACAAGACCCAAGAAAACATCGAAATGCTCATGGAGCACTGGCTCGACGAAGATCATATTCATCAACCCTTTTAATATGAAAACACTTTTTTATTCGATCAAGGGAGGACAGGGAAAGACCACTCATGCCGTATGATATGCCAAGCATTGTGGCGGCGTTCTCATCACCAATGATTTTGACAACAGCACCAGCGATATCTATGGAGATGTATTGGGGGAGCAAAATATCATCACATTGAATCCGGGCGATAAAGTTTTTTGAAACGTCAAAAAGAACACCCACATTATTTATGACTTCGGGGGATGGGTGGAAAGCCGCATCATTGAGGCGGCAAAGCTGGTTGATGTCTGTGTGGTGCCAATCTGTTACCAGTCGCCAGCTGACCTTATGTCCGGCGTCAAGACTATTTACACCTTGCAACACCATTGTAAAAATATTGTCATTCTCATCAATAACACGGATCGTGCTTATATATCTGATCTGAAAAAGGCCCTGGAGAAACGCTTTCCCGACTTTCCGATTTTCATCATCAATTCTTCAAAATATATCTCACGACTGGCCTATGACGGCAGCACCGTCTTCGATCTATTTGCCGCCGGGGGGTTGCACAAATATCTGCTGAGACGCGTGTTGCCACAGGTCAAATATTTTTACGCTTATTTGGATAATTTTAAAAACGCATGGGAGAAATAACCAACAAGTTTGATCAGGTCATGGATGTGGCAGCTTCAGTTCCCACACATTTCGACAGGGCGGTGTTGATGCCGCCAGAAAAGAGTAAGCCGCAAGTTGAAGAGTTCAACACGAAGCGTATGCACACCTATATCAAACCATCGGAATATGAGGCGTTCCTCGGACTTATTGGCCGCGAACCAGTCTCATCGGTTGTGCGTCAGCTGATTTTAAAATTCATCCGTGAGCAAAATGAACGTCCGTAAAAATGCTATCAAGAAAATCAGTGTGGAATCTGTAAAGCCAGAACCGCTGCAACTGGAGCTATTCCGCATGGTGTCTGATGAAAAATACACCAATGCTTTTTCCTTCTATGAAAGCATTCCGCGTTTTGTCGTCGCCCGTGGTCACGCCAAGTTCATCAAGTGGAACCTTGATGGGACGGCGGCACCACTGAGGCGTCATTTTTCTTATAAGGGCGCTGATTGTGAGTTGATCCTTGCACCTGCCTATATCAAGCAAAAGGACGGGAGTTTGAAAGCCCAGTTCCCAGGAGTGAGGGAAGAGATTATCGAGTTTGTCCTGCTGAAATTGGCGACACGAGACAGCTTTCTCAACGAGAATGAAAAAGACGCTGACAAAAGGACCAGCTTTACCCTCAAAACAACGCTCTATCAAATCCGCAAGGAGTTGGAACATATCGAAACCACGCGTGGGAAATCGAGGACCTATTCCTATCAGCAAATCAGGGACAGCCTTTTTGTGTTGGCCAAGACCAATATGGAAATCAGCCGTGGCAATGGCCAGGATATCATCACCTGCTCACCCCTATCGGATTTTTGATATAGCGCCACCGGGCATGCGCGAGAGGGCCAGAATGCTTATCTTTATATCAGATTCAATTCCCTCATTACCGAGTCGGTTCTGACCAGAAAATGGCGTCAGGTAAATTATAATGCCATCATGGGAGAGGAAAGCTATCTCGGGCGCTGGCTTCGAAAACAACTTTGATTGCGCTTCATTCAGGCGTGAACCACCCAGACCTATGGCATCAAGCTCAGCACGATCATTCAGAACTCAGGGATTACGCCCTATGCGAGGCGTAGCGATAATTTAAAGGCGCTCGAAAAAGTCTTGTGATTGATGAGCGATATTATTGCCCGTACCAAGATCGAGAAAGTTTTTTGAACCAACACGTGAACGAACAAAGGAAAGGTCTTGATCGATGCTAAAATCATCATCCATCCCACCAGACAATTCATGCAAGAACAAATCGAATGCAATATTCAAAAATCAAAAATTCATGACGGTGCACAGGGTCAAAAATGTTAAAAACTCTTCAATCCATAGTCAGTTTTGATTCCCCTACACCCCTGAAATTGGTGAGTTTTGATTCCCCCACCTCAAAAAAGGATAGTCATTTGTGAGGCAAAACAGGGAGAGGTATTTCGTCAATAGGCAGTTTTGATTCCCTTTCTACCAGTTTTTCTATATTGCGGATCGAAAACAGATATTTGGCAAGGGGTTTTTAACAAAAAACAGTGAGTTTTGGTTCCCCTACCAAGAGCGAAATCAGCGCAAGAGTCAGTTTTGATTCCCCCACACCCCCCGTTTTTGGTTAGTTTTGATTCCCCGACATGGATAGGGTAGAGGCAGGACAAAGCCAAAACAGTGAGCCTTATCCCTTTCTTTAACCCTTTAATCCTTCTATTAGCCATGTCATTTGGCCAATGTTAAAAAGTGTCTAATAGCGTTTTTGTTGCGGGATGACATTACAGATTTTTAAAAATGGGCTGGTGAAAAAGAAAAAAGCCCTGGAAATTTGCAACCGGTGAAATCCGTGCGGGAGCAGTGGGAGAAAAAGTTCCGGGCGCGTTCGAGCGAGGTGGGGCTTTTTTCTTGGCAAGAATGGCAACAAATTTCCATCAAATTTGAGCCAGGGCATGTTTTTAGTGGCGATTTGGTAATCAAGGTGGCAGCAGAAAATAGAATGCCTCTGAGAGCTTATATTGCGGATTTTTCAAATGGCAGGCTTTCGTCATTATCCAAATATAATCAATTGGATAAGTCAACTAGATTTGACATTTTCAAAATTTCATTAGGATTTTGTACGCAGTGCTTTTGCTGCGTTACATGGAGATTTTGTTATGTCTGAAACGAAAAATAACAAGCCATCATTCAGCGTTTATACCGTTGTTAAGGAAAGCGAGGGGAGCGATCCCTTCTGGACCAATGTTGGCGCGGCGTTCCCTCATAAGGACGGTAAGGGTTACAATCTGGTGCTTCGTGCCCTGCCGGTTGATAACCGGTTGGTGTTGCGTGAGTATCAAGAAAAAAAAGAATAATCCAACCGAGCCGTTTTCTTCTAACTTAGCCCCTCCTCGCGGAGGGGCTTTTCTATGTGGGCTGGAATGCAGGACCCCGTTCACCAGAATCGGCATCTATTCCTTGCTTTTCAATCGTAACTGTCGCTCAATCAGCCGCTCATTGAGGTCTTTGGCTGGTTTATAAAGATGTGATCGGTCGAAAATTTTGATGTCTGGCAGGGCCAGTTTGAAAAACTCAGCCGTTTCCAATCCGGCTTGGTCATTGTCGAGAAACAGAGTGAGACGCTGAATATTATTTGCCAGCACGCATTGGGCCGCTCTTTTTTTGAGACTGGTGGAATGCAGGATCAGAGCGGAATGATTGAAAGTCTTTGTTTTGTGCAATGACAGATAAGACAAAAAGTCCATCCAGCCCTCGAATATATAAAGGGAGCCGCCAGGCCTCAGATTAACAGTGGAAATGTCCTTTCCCACCCCGACAAAACCTTTGAAAAGGCGATTGCGGACATCAAAACCCTCACCAGACGGCCAGCCCAGGGCAAAATATTGCCTCAACTGGTCAGCTGGCTTGAAATGCACTTCCTTCAAATATTGACGAGCAATCTCCAGATCAATCTCGCGTTCCCCTAAATATTCTATCAAGGCAGGATGCTGAAGTTCCCCCACCTTCAAAATCTGAAAATGCCCACCATTTTGCCCCGACGCCTCAACATCTCTTTTTTCTTTTTCACCCGCAGGCGCGAAGCGCTTCTTTTCAGCCTGTCCCGCTTGGCGAGTGCCACCACTCGGAAAAGACCCGCTAAACAGGTTCAGATTGTCGCGATGAGGCGCGTTATGCAATCCGGTTGCTTCCAGAATTGACAGAGCCTCTTTGACCGTGACATTTTGCAGCTCGCAAACAAGGTCAATGACGTTTCCGCCCCTGGCGATGCCATGATCAAACCACAGGTTTTTGACCGTATCGACTTTGAATGACGGATCATTGTCGCCGGTTCTGATGGGGCTCTTGTACCAGAGTTCGCGACCAGACGCGCGAACGCGATCCGGCTTGATGCCGTTGGCTTCCAGATAGTGGCAGATGGCGATGGTGCGGGCTTCGATTGCTCTCACGGTGATTTCACTAAATTAGAGAATATTGCTTTGCTTTCATTTTATGGATGAGGCGAAACAATGCAAATTCACTTGGCGATTATGCTTGCCACTTCCTTAACGTCCATTTGACATTGCCGCCAAGCTTCGTACATTGGAGGACAGATTATTTCACAAAACAACTGCCTATGTGTGACACGCCAACCGAGAAATTGGATGAAATCGCCAGCGGTCCTGACGAGATCAAGGTCTTTGTTGCCAAAGAGGCCTTGCGTTACGATGACCCGTCAGACTTTTTTGCCGACCTGTCCCAGCATTGATGCATCAGCGGCGTGGTGACCTCGCTGGTCTATTACCACCAGACCGCCGATTTCTTCGATCACTATTATGAGGAGATCGAAGTCATTCGCGACAAGATGATGGAAGAGGATGTGATGCCTGGATGGCCGCAGGGCGATCTCAAAAACTGGCTGGCCTGGCTTGCATTCGAGGAAGTGGCCCGCCGTATGGTATCTGATATCCTCGATTTGTAAGTCCTATTCAAATGAACGAAAAAAACACCTGACAAGCGGGTGTTTTTTTGTGATTTACTTTTTTTGGTCGCCATATTCGTTTATGCAAAACTCAAATGAACCATTTGGCAGGACGACCAGGAGCAGGCTATTTAAAACCCATGCCCCTCAAAGATTATCCAGAACAACCGTAAGGCAGAGGGACGAAAGGGGGACAAGGCAACGCCCCCTTTCTTTCTGGTTGGTCGGGCTTCGCAGGGTGACGGTTTATCTTTCGTTTTTGCCGCAGCACTCGCTGGCTCCAAAAACAGCCGCAGCGAACCGGTGGAGGTTTTGGTTTAATCATAGCTTGCCAATTCTACACAGCAACCGGCAGCATCAATAACCGAATTTATAAGGATTTTGGGACGATTGATGGACCAAATTAGCGGTTACCGGGCGCTCAGATCGTGCTGAAAGTGGGTGTTCTGCGAAATGCCCGCTTCCTTTGACACAGGCCTGTTTGCAGTGTTTTCTTGACCGCGTCTGATTAGCATTAGACGTATTTTACTTTTTAATTCTTCACACAATGAGAATTACAAACACACTTGGTCAGTTGCTTATTTCTGAGAAAGATTATCGCAAATTGATCTCCAATGGCGAGAAGTCGCAAACAGATCATCATGACCCAAAGCCGGTTGTCAAACTGTTCACACCCGATGGCAGCGCCACATGGCTGCTAACTGAAATTGATCCAGATAATACGGATATCGCATTTTGACTTTGCGATTTGTGACTGGGATTTCCTGAACTTTGAACGGTCAGCCTCACAGAACTCCTCAGCCTTCGTTGAGCCTTCTGACTGCCCATTGAACGTGACAGACATGTAATTTTTGACAAGCCTCTCTCAGCCTATACCGAGCAGGCAATGGAGCAGAACCACATTCTGGTGTAGTCCAATTTTCGAGGTTCCGGCACAATGCCGGAGCCTTTTTTTATTTGTCGCGCCCTGAAATAATCCAGCCCAATTTTGCTATGCTTGAGCGCCCAGATTGCGGCCTACCCTCTTTTTTATTTTTCACCCGCACTTGTCCACAAAAAAGTTTTCAGTGCAAATGAAACGCTATGTCACCCTATGGTTTCGGGTGGATATGAGGGCTATGGATTGGTCGCTGTCAAGAGCTTTACCTTTGACGATCTACCTGTTTTCATTACTCTTATTATCGTCTATATCCCAATCAGTGTTGAGTGAAACCGGAGCCGTGAGGCACGGGTGCAAGATTGCATATTCCTAAGGAAAGTGGGTTTGGGTTTCCTAAGGAAACTGGCCAAACCCTTCCTTAGGAAATGCATCTTGTCAGGGACACCCTGAACCCGGCAGGGAGCGCCCTGCACCCCTGGAGGCCCCAGGCAACAATGGAAAACCAAACTGTCTTTGTCCCTTGCAGACCTTAATTCGTAAACGGTAAAAGCTCATGTCGAACGAACAATATCACAAGGCTTACAAGCGCCAATATCTCAAACTCAACAAGGCACTGTCCGTGACTATTCCAATGGACAGCTACAAGAGTTTGGAGCGCCGCGCCTTGGCCTGGAATATGAAACCCACCACCTTGTTTCGTGAGCTAGCCTTGTCGCAATTGGAGGGCGTCAGCTTTATTCCCGATACCATAGAAGAAGAACTGAAAACGCTTCGTTTTCTCATTCTCAATATCGCCAACAATGTCAATCAAATGGCCCACCATTCCAACATGCTCAAAGCAATGGTGGACGAACGCGGTCTGTTGCAAGAGTTGAGAAAATTGGAAAAAACCATTTCTGATCACACGAAGAAGCGATTAAGGGAGCAGCCCCTTGATCATTAAAAGCATGAGCCGCAAGGAGCCCAGCTTTTCGCAATTGATAAATTATATCACGCGAGACAGGTCTCTTGAGAAATACGATATCTTCCACAATGTTTTTTCGAGCAGCCCCGAGGAGGCGTTGGTCGAGCTGGAAGATAATGCCAGACTTTTGCCCAAGCGCAAAAACGGCGTCGTGCTCTACCATGAGATTTTGTCGATCACTAAAAGTGATGAGATCGGCATTGAGGAACAAAAGCAAGCCCTATCTGAAATCGTCAGGCGTTACATTGGTGAGCGTGCTGGGGAAAATCTGGTGTTTGGCGGCTTGCATGACGAAAAAGATAATAATCTGCACTATCACCTGGTCATTAGCGCCAATGCCAACGGCGTGAGCAAACGAACCAGACTGAGCAAGGCGCAGTTCGCCAAAATACAAAAAGAGCTAGAAGCGCATGTTCTGGAGAATTATCCGCAATTGCGCCAGCAGGTCGCTATTAACAAAGTAGCGGAGCGAAAACTTTCAGAACCTGGAGCGCAGCTGCAAAAGCGTACCGGGCAGATGCCGAAAAGAAATGAGATGATTGCCAAACTGGCTCGATTATTTGAGGCAGACAGCAAGTCTGATGCGGCCAGCCTTTTACAGGCTGAGGGTTTAGCCTTCTATCAGCGCGGCAAAACCATTGGTGTCACCAATCTGGAGACCGGCAGGAACCACCGCCTCAAAACGCTTGGGATGATAGAGGATTATTCTGATTTCAAGGCTCGCATTGAATTGGGCGAGCTGAAGGAGCAAACGGTTCTGGCTCAAAAAACCGAGAAAAAGTCTGATGAGCAGGCCCAGAAAGAAAAAGCTGAGCTTGAGCGACAAGCCGCTGAGCAAGAGCAGCGACACAAAGAGGTAGCGCAAGAACAAGAAAGGCAACGCCAACAGCAATTGCAGGCTGAAAGGCAAAGGCAGAAAGAGGAAGCCAGCCGCCAGGCCGAAGACGCTGAGCGGTTGCAGCGTGCCCAGGAGACCACCCGTCAAGTAGAGCGCCAAAAACGGGCTGAGGAAAGGCAACGCCAGCAGCAAGTCGAGCAAATCCAAAAAGAGCAAGCCGAGCGCATGGAACGTATGAGCGACAATACCAGAGCCATCGATCAAGCCGCCCGGAGCGAGCCGGAAGCGCAGCCAGACAAGAAAACCGGTCTACGCGATATGTTGGAAGCCAGACGCGAGCAGATGAAAAGATTGCGCAACAGGTTCAGCCGCAAGAAAGGGCGCACTCGTTCGTGAGCAATGAAAGACATTGCCAGGCGTATCAAATCCAAAGTGCTGAGGATCGTCCTTCGAAGCGCTCTAAAATCGAAGCATTTATTCGCTAAACGCAACCGACATGGGTAGATTTAACCGGGGAAGACTTAAAATGACAACCAAAAGCATCGTTACCTTTCCATTTCGGGTCATGTTCAAAACAGCAGAATTCGTCGTTAAAAAACAGATGCTCAAAGAGCATAGCGGGGCTCAGTTTGCCGGACGGCGTGAGGTTAAGCATTTTCTCAATAGCGCCAACAAGGGTTTATTGCTGGATGGCGACCAATTAAGGCTGTCCGAGCGCGAGAGCTTTCAAAATGTCTGCGTCATCGCCCGCGTCGGGGCCGGGAAGACCTCGCAATATATCATCCCTAATGTGCTCGATAAGGCCGATAAGAACTGTTCGCTGGTCATCAACGACCCAAAAGGCGAGGTCTATGAGCAGACCAGCCAGCATATGAAAGACAAGGGCTTTGAAATTCTGGTTATTAACCCGGAAAATCTCGATCAATCCAGCCGTTTCAATCCCCTCTGGGAAGCCAAAAGCGGCATTGAGCTGGAGCAGATTGCGCAAATCCTCATCAATGCTGGAAATCCAGGTTCGCGCGATCCGTTCTGGAACAATGGGGCAATCCGTTTCACCAGCCTGTTTCTAAAATGTCTGGTCAATGCCGCCGACGAAAACCCAGCCTATTTTTCCCTACACAACCTCTATTATCTGTTGCAGAATTTTGGCGAGGATGGTGCGACCCTGGATGAGTTCATGATCCGCAACACAGCCTTTCCCGACAATCCCAATGACCCCACCTTGTGGAATGAATGGCAAGGATTGCTCACCGGCAACGAAGAGGGAATTCAGAGTTTTGTGATGTCGGCGATTACCGCCCTTCGTGCCCTGTCAAATCAGAATGTCGCCCGCCTGACCGCTCGCTCAACCATCAATCTGGCCGACATACGCAAACGCAAGACCATCATCTATTTCATCACCCCTGCTCAGCATGGGGAATATTACTCATTCCTTACCAGCATTTTCTTTCAGAGCGTTTTCAACATGGCCATGCGTCAGATGCCGGGACGCCGCGATTTACCGATCTATGTTTTGTACGATGAATTTGGCCATTCCAGCATCCCAAATTTTGTCTCCACCGCCAACACCATCAGGGGATTTAAAGTCTCCCTGTCCATCGTCTTGCAGTCGATCAGTCAACTCAATGTGCGCTATGGCCGCGACTATGCCCAGGCAATCCAGGGTGGGTTCAACCACTATCTGACCTTCTCAGGTTCCGACCCAGAGACAGCGAAGTTTTTCGAGTCCATCATAGGCCGCGTCCGCGAACGCTCTCGGCGTACCTTCGATGATCACATGGAGAAATACCAGGAATACAACCTGCTCAACGCCAACGAAGTCCGCACCATCGGTGCCAACCAGGCCCTGCTGGTCTCATCTAACCGAAACCCGGTGCTACTAAACGTGGTGCCATATTTCGCCAATAGCCGCTTTGACAAGGCGATCAAGCGCGGGACGCATGAACTACCAGTGCAAAGGGAAGCCGACAGATTGCAGCTGGTGCCCTTGAGGTATGGCTAATAAATCGAGAAACAGAAAAGAGGCTCATTGGAACATGCCTGATTGACGTGAGGTGTCTTCTGTTGTTCACTCAGCAAGAGACTATCAATAACCTTGGGAATGAATACTGCTATTGACCCAAACCCGTCCTCAGCAACAAAATAAAATGAGACGTTTATCTACCATCTATTTCTTCTTTTCTTCAGCCCAAATTTGATCAAGGTAGTCGTCCCACTTCTCATCGATATAGGTAAGGGCGGTTGCTGGTGGCAGTGCCCGTAAGAGACCAGTCTCTTGGGCAACAATTCCGTCTCTCAGCAATCGACCGAGTGCTTCTTTGGCATCAAAGTCTACTGTCACGTTAAACGTACTAAGTAGATAAGCTTCGATTGCAGATTTTGTTGCCTCCAGATCGCTCATGCGAATTGGTGATTGGGCAATTTTTGTGTAAAGTAGCATCTCCTCTTTTAAATCCTCCTCTTCTCCACGTTGGGCGAGCAAGGTGAGTGCTCCAGCATTGTTGGCTAGACTGTGGAAATATAAGCTTTGTGAAATTTGCAGCCTGCAACGTGAGCGCATACGAAATAGCTGCATAACCTTGCCCACAATAACGCTCCCTAACAGCATCACAATGAACAGTGGCGCAATTGATGCAAGAACCACTTTGGCTACAACTCCTCCCATACCACCACCAAAGGATAGCCCAAACCACCATTTACGAAAAACATTCAGTCGAACTTCGGTTGTTGGAAATAGCATCTCCAGATCCGCAAGGGGAATTTCCTTGAAAACTTTCAGATGAAGATTGCCGCTACCAGCATTTTCTGGCATTGCCTCTCGCCGTTTTTTCGCAATCCGTACCTTCCGCCGAGCGATTTTCATTCCATCTTTTCGCAACAGCTCTTCAAACCATTCTTCTATGGATTTAAGCTCAAACAATATATAAACTCGATCATAGGTAATCAGAGGCACTGGTTTTGCGCCTAAAAAAACTCGATTGGCCCAGCTAGGGTGAAAATCCTGTTTACTCTCACGACGCTTAAACACCTTGACCAACTTGTACTCATCAAGATCGATATCGAAATCGACACCATAGGGATTTCGCTCGGGAAAAATTACTTTTTCGAGATGTTCTCGCTCTATCTCCACATAATTTGCGTGTATGAGCAGATATTCTATTCGCTCCAAAAGTTTGTCTTTTGTTGCCTGTCGCTCGACCTCCGAGAGAGTGCGGACAGGTGTTGTGTCTCGATCTGGATTAAATGGGCAATAAAGAGACAGGGTTTCTTTTTGTCTGTCGGCATAGGACAGGTGCCGCCAATGCACCATAAATCGATACACTGTGCGGACATCAGCAGGATCGGCATTAGGCCAGTGAGCTGGCTTTGCCAGATGCTCTATCAAAGTTGGCAAATCAACCTGTATGGAGCGATTTTTACTAACTGAGCAAGTGATAAAGTCTATTTTCCTAAAAAAATACTATAGCCTAGGGCCGAAACCCTCAATATTTGCTGTCCAATAGCAGGTTTAGCAAGTGGCCTCACTCAAATCGCTTGTAACCAACAGGGGGCCATGAAACAACGACACCCCCTGATTGGATTAGGATTGATTGGCGCTCAAGGTTGGATGGTTTTTAAAGAAGCTACTGAACTTGGTTTCCCAGATTAGCAATTTTATTTTGGAGGCCTTCTCTGCCGAGAACTTTAAAAACATTCTTAATTTCGTATGCTGCGCAATTTCCCCCATCTCCCCTTACATACAGCATAGCATTTCTAGTCATAGGATAGAATGGAAATATCAAAAAATCATTCGCTCTAAGAGTAATATTGTCAATATGGACTGTTCTCCCTTGTGCTACAACCATTAGTTTTGTTCCAGTCGCCAGCCCACGTGTGGAGAGAGCAATTTGCCTCGTCCCCATATTAAAGTCTAGTTCCCAAGGCATCCTACGTTCGATAAAAAGAGTTACCCCCCACATAACAAACAATAAACTAGAAAATATGATATAGAATGCAAGATTCATATGAACCAAAACCTTGCCAAGTTCATCAACTGGTAAAAAACCTGTTTTACGACCAAAAACAAACCAAATTCCTAACATTAAGGCCCCGTAAACCAATAATGATACAAAGCCACCTATTTTAGATCCTATTGAGGTTACCAGCAAAACAATCAAAATCACTGCTGTAAAACTGTAGCCCAGCCAAGTCTCAGAATAAACCAACACTGGCACATGACCACCAACATCTACAGGAGCACCATAGAGATAGGTAAAGCCAGCGCAAAAGAAACCATACGCCCAAATCCACCATGTATATATCAAGTCCGAATGCTGATATATTCGAATTTTGTTATTTTCCATTGTCTTTATCCTTCATTTAAAATCGTTGCGAGTGGGTGTTCTACCTTTTGGGGCTCTGGGATTTCAACTCGCTTCCGCCCTCAATCTTTGTTTCGCCAGCGCGGTCAATTTTCTTACATGCACTAAAGAGGAAAGGGGCGTAGACGCGATATGGGCAGTATTTTTTAACTTCAAACCATCCGTTTAGTCCACCGTAGGATACGAGTGAACCTAAGATCATGATTATTATTACCGTCTTCGTACGGTCGATAATCGACTGCATCGTCCATGCTACTGCTTTGTCCCATCTTTTCTGGTCCTCCCCTCTTATATCCATGTCTATGGTTGCCATTTCAGTTGCGCCGTGGCTCTTTACAACTCGAGAGACGTGCGACTTTATCCGTCTATTTAATAGAGTAAATATACTATCATCACCATCACCATCTGGATCTTCTATCTCTGTTATCTGCTTAATGCTGAAAGGGGTTTTGGAGACTTTTGAGCCTTCTCGAGAGTAAGTTTCAACGAAACCTGCCATCACAGCATCAGTGACACCAAGTAAATTCCCACCACCACCTCGTAGCTCGTTAGTGATGAGCACAGTATGCATATCGGCCTCAGTCCCTTCAGTAGAACGTGAAAGCACCAACACTTCACCTGTCGGCAATGCTATGCCTCTAGGGTCCGGCACCGAATCCAAGTAGGTGACAAGTAAGTGTCTCGTACAAAATGCATCACACAGAACATCTATATCATTATGAGCAATGGGGGAATTATTCCGTACAGCGCCATCTAATTGCCACACTAATTGATCTGTTGGTAGCTGTCCTTCGAATAGCGACACGATAAGTTTTTTCAGAACACCTAGCTGCATTGCGAGGCAGCACGCCTTATGATCGCTGCTCCTGATTACTGTCTGCCAGTTATCGTATCCTTGGCGGTCCGAGCTAATTGTCACAAAAAGCGGTCGAGGTTTGTTCTCGTCAGCACATATTTTTACAAGTTCATTTAATGTGTCTCCGTGCATACCGGCGCTGGCAACAACAGCCGCTTTCTTGCTGATTGCCTTCCTCAATTTCTGACCGCATTCTACTGTTTGGAGCAGGTTTATATGATTAAGCGCCTGGTCAACATTGCTGCTTGTCGGTACCGGTACAACCGTATCAAGGAAGACAACATTAGTGCCCCCGGTTACTGGGAATTTATGACGAGTACCCACCTCTGTCAGGTCGACAAGATATTCTATTTGATGTTCTTCGATTTTTCTCCAGCGGAAAGCCTGCATACCAATATTCTGCCAAGACCTTCTTTTCAATTTAGGCGCCAAAAGCCTGTGCTGCCTCGTATCTTTTGGAAGTACTGAGAATATTATGGCCTCAATCAGGTATTCATCATCACTTTCGTTTATATTAGTTGCGACATTATAGGTACTTCCCCCTATTGCCAAATAATTTACTCCAGTGTGACTCGTGATCTCTGTGCCGACAGCACCTTCTATCTGTAAATCCGGCTCTGCTATAGTATCCTTGGAAACTGATCCAATGCAAAGAATAGATCGTCCCCTTGATCTTTTTAAGCGGCTAACCGTTCGCTTGAAACTGTCGCGTTTTTTGCCATCTATCGCAAAGCGACTAACATTCAAGCGACTTTTCTTCAATCGTTCAAATCTAGCTTTCAACTGATCTGTTTTTTTTGACATAACAACCCTAACTTGATGACGCGAAACCTGAAGCTCCCTTTTAAAATAAAAAGAGAATGCGACTCGTAATATACTACACAAGGAATATCTATCTAATAGACGTATCGAAAAGATTAGCCCCCCCCCATATGAACACGGAAGACAACAGGGGAGATTGTTATAATTAAGGCACCACAATAAAAATCTAATGCTATGCACGAGATGTTAGTTTTGACGAGTTCGTGGCATCAAGTTAATTCTGACGGTGGAGCTGGTTTCGACAAAAAAGTTTGCCATGCCTTTGTCCGGCCATATTTTATGTTGATGGCTCAAAATACGTACACTTGAGAGTAGCGGCTAATAATTTTCGTATTATTAGGGTATGATAGCGGGTTGGAATGAGAGTATAAGGAGCTTCCGACATGACACAATGGCTACAGGCTCCGATTCAGCAAATCACTGACTTTGCTGGGCGATGACTAGAGTTCGCATGACTTTTCTTTCTTGACGATCAGTAAGGTCGGGAAGGATACTCGGTCATAAGTTGAGGGATACCCAACAAACCCGCCCATCCTCTGAACCCTTAGGAGATTAGTTTGGAAGAACTTACAGGAGTACTGATAGAGTACATACGCCAACACAAAGAATGGGCGGTACTAGTCATTTTTGTTTTAGCCTTTGGTGAATCGATTGCATTTGTTTCACTCGTTCTTCCTTTCTGGGCAATGTTGATCGCGATTGGCACTCTTGTCGATTCAAGTGGACTCAATTTACCAGCCCTTTGGGTGTCGGCTGCGTGTGGAGCTGCGCTGGGGGATTGGTTTTCGTATTGGCTTGGACGGCATTTTCATTTGCAGATTGGTGCTATGTGGCCGTTATCGCGGTATCCTGACCTCCTACCTCGCGGGCATACGTTCATGCAGAAATATGGTGTATTTGCCATTGTTATTGGTCGCTTTTTTGGACCATTAAGGGCATCCGTTCCGCTCGCTGCGGGCGCTGTTGAGATGGATAGAATGAGCTTCCAGCTGGCAAATTGGTCGTCAGCTTTCCTTTGGGCTGGAGTGCTACTATTTTTCGGTAATGGATTGGGGCGGGTATTAGAGTGGATGTGGGATAAACCAGAATTAGGTGCTGTGTTAGTTGGAATTGTCGCTGTTTGTGCAGCAGTTTTTTATTATTACTTTAAGTCAGAAAAATAGTTTTTTATTCATAAGCCCATCGAGGCAGTGTCTGAAGGGAATTTCTATAAATCCCCTGATTTTGCCTTTGCGCATGGCCGCCTGAGCCAATTTGTAAAATTGGCGCTCTTTTTCAGAAGTACACCAATGTCTGGAATTGGCACATTCTTCCCTTTGGGGATGAGAACGGAGTATGTCTGTTGATATTGTGGCAACAGACATACTTCGCAGAGGCTGATCACCTATTCAGGTCCGAATTATGGATCACTGACAAATCACCGCCGCTGGAGCTTGTGATATTGGGTATTAGTTTGCTGCCGTCGTTTTTCACGCATCTGTTCACGACGATTCTCACAGGCCCGCTCTTGCTCTCTTTTTTTGGTTTCTGCTTCCAGGTCTCGCGGCTGGCGGTATTGGGATAGAGTGCCATCATCATTTGACAGTTCATTCGTCTTGCTGGATTGCCAGAACAGGCCGATGCTATCGAACAGGCCCATAAAATCGAATACCATGATATCGCTCCTTTCTATGATGGTTTGGCGACTTTGCGCAGGGCTTGCAGGTCAATGGCGTTGCCTTGGCGCACGGGTTTGCCATCAGAACATACCTTGGCCCATTTGGGCACGGTGTAGAATTCGCGTGTTTCCGGGTGCAGGCAGACACGGGCCTTGTAGATCGGTGCGCCGTTGGCGGCGGCGAGTGCCAATTCTTTTTCGACGCTACGCTGCTCGTAAGGCATCGGATTGGGTTTGTAGCCAGCTTTGGCGATGGCCCCGGCGAGCATTCCCGCTGTGAAGGTAAATCCGCCGATGCTGATTATCTTTCCAGCCCTTTCCATGAGTTGTTTTCTGCTCAGCTCCAGGCGTGCGCGGCGAGCTGCGGCTTGTCTTGCAGCCCGTTGCGCTTCGATGCGTCCGATTTCGCGATAAGATTCGCGAGCAGCCTGTTTGCGGGCACGGTTTGTGGCCCATTTCTGCCCGACCGTTTCCACCACCCAGCGCAAGGGACCGGCTTCGACTATTGGAGCATTTAAGGCGGTGAGACTCACGGACAAGAGAAGTGTGGCTCTAACTTTTTTCATGTTGTATTCCTTTCGTTATGCGTGTTTTGACAAACCAGTGCAGCATCAGCAAAAAGCCGCCCAGTACAATGAGCGCGTGATCAATGAGGGCAGCATAGCTGAGCCATTGCTCAGGCAGACCCAACCAGCCAAGCAGGGTTCTGTCTATTTTGAGCATGAGGCCAACGGCGAAACAGGCGCAGGCCGCTGAGGCGAGTGCAAACTCTGTATTATTTCTCATCACGACACCATTTGCGATAGAGACCAAAGGTCGTGCAGTGCCCAGGCAAAGAGGCCCATCGAGGTGATGGTCCCAAGGACACTTTGGGTGTTGATGGCAACGAAGCCCAATACTGTTTTGAAGATAAACCCTATAATTATTTTCATTTTATTCGTCCTTTTTATTTTGGTTTGATGTTGTGTGTCGTCGTTAGTTTTGAGCGAAGTATCCGAGCCCAATGAAGCCCAGCACAAAGGCCCACCAGAAATATTTAATGAGAAACAACATCGTTTTTGCGCCGTAATAGAGCAGGTGCACGACAATGCCGCCAACGATAAAACCGAGTATCGGTGCTCCCAGAAAAACCAGAATGTCGAAGCTATCTGCGACATGGCGAGGCTGGTTAAAATCGTAGATCAGCGCCAAAAGAACCAGTCCCATGACGATCATGCCACCAATAGAGGCAGCAGCCTCCAGCTCTTCTGGCGGAGCTTTTGGGATGTAGGTCACCTGATCAAGCTCTGTTCGTATAGTTGAGAGGTCTGGGTCGATTGACATTTGCTTGCTCCTTTATCCTGTCTGTTTGAATTGATCATTTGAAAGTTCCGGCGCGATTTCATCGATGGGATCAGTTTTTGTTTTCTGCGAGCCGCAAATATCGCAATCCTCATTGGATTTGCTTTCAATCCAGATTGCCTGCCAGGCATATTGCCCCGCTGTTTGTGCAAACAGTTTTGGGAAAAACCAATAGTCCGGGGTCATCGACATGACGAGATAGTTGGTGCGGTTTTGCAGTGCTCCTTCTAAAAAATGAGAGGCGGCGACGCGGACATCCCCCGCCGTCATCATGGAAAGTAGCGATAGGCTGAGTTTGATCGCCGCGCCGCTGACATGATGGATATCGGATGCAAGAGCGACCTCCCCTTGCAGACGCCCTGTGCCATAATCAGTCTGGCGCTCAATGTCTTTGGCTTCATCTGTAAATTTGCGGCCTGCAACCGTGCATTGAACGCAGGGGGTAACAGCCGGGATCGAGATCACCACCTCACCGCCCTCAGCTCCTTTATAAAGACCCGGCACGATGAGCGGCTTGTCATGAAAACCGGCAATACGGTTTATCAGCGCCTGCGTTGTTTTGGTGTCAGCGCCACAGATGATCAGATGGGCTCGCTCGACATGAGCTTTGAGCGTATCTTTCTCGACATCTTCCAGCTTGGCATGTTTTATTTGTATGACCGCCCAGGGATTGATCGCTTTGAGATGAGCACTCAGGCCCTCGACTTTGGGTTTGCCGATATCAGCCGCGCGATACACCGTGCGGGTGATGTTATGACTTTCGACAATATCAGGGTCAATCAGCGTCAGTTCGCCAATGCCGGAGCGGATGAGCTTTTCGGCCATGTAGGAACCGACCGAACCAACACCAATGATGAGCACGCGGGCATTTTGCAGGCCCATTGGCAAAAGGCCGTCATTGCGTTTATGCAGCTCTTGATGAAATTGGTCGCGACCTTCTTTTTGATCGCCGACTTCTTTTTCAAGGCCTTCGAAAAAACTCTTTTGATTTTCGTTCATTGTGATGCTCTTCTATTGATTGTGGTTCCAGGGAAATTTGCCGCTTTGAATGGCGATGGTCATGCCGGTCGCCCACAGCACGCTTTTGGCGTAGGCTGTTTCAAGCGTCGGGCGACCGGCCCCATAGTGAGCGCCAAAGCAAATATTGCCATTGCCCATCAGGTGGCCGGTGTGGGGATCGTGCCAGTAATTTTCGACGCGCGGCTCAATCACTTTGACCTGATAGTTCGAGCCATCGAAATACAGAAACATTTTGTAACGCGTGCCCAGTTCGCAGGAAAAAGAATAGACCCAGCCGGTGACACCTTCCTTGGTTTTGAACTCCTTGCTGTTTGCCGGGAGTTTATTTTTGACCGTTCGACGGTCCGTCGTGAGGCGGCTTTCAAACGTGTCTTGCTGGACTTCTGAAACAGCTTGAGGATTTTGCTGCGTTTGCCGATCTTCACCGACATGGATGCCGCCATCATTATCAACAAGCACCCTGTTTTTGGGTTCGCGTGGTTTGACATTGCCGGTGCGTTGGCCGTCATGCAGGGTCGATCTGAGGATATTGAGATCAGGTTCAGACATGGCAATTCTCCTTTAATTTATTGCCGATCATCGGGGTGAGTTTTTGTGAGAGCGCCTTTGTCTCAAAACAAATGATGCTCCAGGGCAACTCGATTACCTGCGCATCCAGGAGCCGTTCACCTTTACGCAGAGACAAAAGGGCGATGGGGCTGACGCTTGGAAAATTATGAGGAAACAAAAGATCGAGCTGAAACAGATCGCAGTTCAGAATTTTGCTCACCATGGTCAGGCCGTTGACATTGAGGTGGCCATCAGAAATGTTCAGCTTTAGATCAAATTTTTTTTCCAACGCGCTTTGCAGCAAGCGGGTGGCTTTTCCGATGGGCAGCACCATCACCGGGCAGGGGGTGAAATCAACAGGCTGTGTTTGCTTTTGATGTTTGCCAAGACGCACGGCAGCAAAACAGCTGAGCTTGGCATTTTCTCCAAGCGCAATTTCATAGGGATGTTTGCCAACCGGTTTTCCTGCCATGGTAATGATGGGCGCAATGAAACGACCCATGTGAGGATTATGGGCAAGGTTATTGGCAAAGCCATGCAAGTCAGCAGAAGATGGCCGATCAAAGCCGCCTGGGTGAGAGTGAATGATGCCCTTGAAGGTCAAATCCTCAAGGCGCTCCACTTGCTTGACATCATCGACCAATCGCGAGGATGGCGTGTAGGTTGCCGCGCTTGTTTTGGCGTCACCGTCATAGAGGAATTGACTGATGAGATTGGTGTTGGCTGGACCGAGCAGCGCCCCGCCACGTTCTGGTTTATGAGAGGCGATATCATGCTCAATCGCCTTGAGAACATCGTCGGTAAAAAGGATCACAATATCAGCCTCACTTTAACTCTTGAAACCGCCTGAGATTTGCAGAAATTACTGCTTTTTCCGGGCTGTTTTGAATGTCGTTCGTGAGTTTTTTACAATATATTTTCGCTAAAAATATTAACGCACTCTATCAACGCATTGAATTTGATTGATTTTTATAAAGTTACCAACAAGGCATGGGAAGTCTTGGCACCTCATAGGTGATCATAGGTAGCTTGCAAAAATAATTTTTATTATTGGCTATTTCAGCATCAAAATGAGAGCTGTGCAGGTGAATGTGGGCTGACTTTTATCGCTTTTATGCGAATTTTAGACCTTGATGATTCGGTATAAGGTGGCACGGCTGATCTCATATTTACGGGCAAGATCGCTCTTGTTGAGCGCTCCCAGAACAGCCTCTTTCTGGAGCGCCAGGACTTCATCAGCGGACAGTTTGCATTTTGGCCCGAACTTCACCCCATTTGCCTTGGCGCGAGCAATGCCTTCAGTGGTTCGTTCATTGATGAGGTCGCGTTCAAATTCACCGATGGCTCCCAGCATGTGGAACAACAAGCGTCAGGTCGGGCATGTGGTGTCAATATTTTGGTCGAGCACGACAAGGTCCACATTTTTGGCTTTGAGGAGTTGAGCCGTCTGGCTGAGATCGAGGACAGAGCGGGCTAGGCGATCCAGCTTGGTGACCACCAGCACATCGCCTTCACGAATGAAATCAAGGGCGCTGGCTAATTCAAAACGCTCCTTGCGTGATGCCCCTGATTTTTTCTCCTGGAATATTTTCTGGCACCCAGCTTTGGTCAGACGGTCGATTTGCATTTCCAGGCTTTGCCCGGTTGTCGAAACGCGGGCATATCAAATTTTCATTGTCTCAAATATGTTAAGGGGTTATGAGATTAACTCATGAGGCATTATATGAGACAGAGCAAATTGCGCAAATCAGTTTTGAAAATCAGTGTCTTATTTATTGTGAGTTGTGAGAAAAATAAAAAAGGCCCGGTCATTTATGACCGGGCCCCTGAGAAATTAAATTTATGGTGTCGAGATTAATTTTAGCTCAGCATTATTTTTACGTTCTGACCAATAGGATATACTTCGAATAAATCCATTAATGTTTAACATACCATTATAGTAAGAACCTACATATAGTGCCGTCAGATCACCAATAATATTTGTACTGACAGATACAGCCCCTCCATTCCCTACAACAGACTTCCCAGATAATGAATAACTCACGGCATTTTTTACAAGTCCCTCAAATGTGCCACTTCCGAGTGGGGTATAGATGCTGGTGCCATTGTGGGTACCAATCGACGAGCTGCTACCAAGTAGCAATGGTGAGTTAGGACCACCACTAGCAAGCATTCGAGTCCCGCCGGAGAATCTCTTTAGGTTATCAGTTACGACTGAAAAAGTGCCCTTATTTGTATTCAGCCAGCTCAAATCACCGAATTCCACAATATCCGCTGCCCTCGTCACTACACTTCCATTTGTGGGGATAAAGGAAGTTGGGAACGCTCCTTTTTCAACTTGAAAACCATAAATATCAATATATTCACCTGTAACAGTACTACCAGGCCCCGGTCCAGGAATGCTGAGCGAAGCAACTCAAGACGGAACAGTGTACGAGTATCGAACGCGTTTAAAACCATTATTTAAGTCCGCTACTGAATAAACAGAATTTATTCAATTACTTGCAAGGCTAAGACTATCACCATTCAATATGAAATAGGGATAGTTGACAAAATTGTCAGATGAATCATATGCCGTAAATGTAGTGACATAGCTTCCTGATGTTCCCAGCTTATAATAACTGGTTATATGATAGGTATCGCCCTGCGTCACAGAAATAGTCGGTCATTTAAGGCGATGCCATGATTCACCATTTGAAATAACACGCCAGCCTTTCAAGAGGCCAATTGTATTAGGCAAATCTACAAGTTCTCCGTAGACTCAATTTAATCATACATTTGCGGAATTTGGGTAATTATTCGTCCTTTCTTCTTCAACCAACAATCCCTTATCCCCATACCTCAACTCATTCGGTCAAAATGTTGAGATTGATCCATCGCTATTTTCGTAAGTCCCTGTTGAAGCGCGAGTTACAGTGAAAAGATCTGGTAGAGAGGTGCTTGTACTTCCAATCCAAGCCTTGCCATTTACGAAATCGATATCAAGCGCCGCTTCCATCGGGCAATAAGCGTCTGATAGTACACCATCAGAAGATTTTATCCTATATGTCCCATCTTTCAGATTTGATTTTGAGGATTTAAGAGTGCTACATCCTTTTGAAAAATTGGCTTTGCCGACGCCAGCCTTTGTCAAAAGTTGAAAAGAGTCGTTTTCAATATTCGTATAGTCCGTTCTTCCCGCAAGGGCTGTTCCGCTAAATACATCAGCTACCTTTTGTATGGTGGTTGCTACAGCGTAACCGGTAGCGATATCCTGGAGGCTTCACGAAAACACCTGGATATCTGATGGTGAATAATCAAAACCGCCGTTTATATCAAAACTTCCCGAGGCACTCTCGTACGACGCCGGGAGATTTGCAAAACCACCAAAGACCATTTTACCATTTGAAACGATTGAGCTGACATCACTGCTTGTGTCAGTATCGCTGGCAAGAATACTTGGCAGAGCCAGGATATAATCCGTTCCCCCCGTTGAGGTCGAGGCAATCTTTCCGTTGTAGTTTCACTTAACAATAGCGGTGATGGTTTCCGCCGCGTAGGTATCGCTTACTCATGGCAGGCTTGCGGTGATTGATCATCCTTCAGATATGGATCAAATCTCGAATTCCGTTCTGTTTTTCGTGACAGAATAAGCATATTCTGTTTCCGTTAAAGGATCGACAGGTTTTTTGCTGAGGGTTCAAAGATTGGTCGTTGTGATATCTCACAGGGTTCCCTGGGTCCAAACGGTCCCCCCGCTATAGGTAATATTCGTTCCATTTGTGGGTTCTGGATAAACGCTTCTTTGCGCCACATAAATTCACATCGCGGTCTCGATATTGGTCATATCGGCAATCCTCACCCCGTCTCTAGCATCTTTGGTGTAGCCTTGGAGACTGATAAACGCGATTGTTCCAAGAATGGCTAGGATCGTAATCACTACGATCAGCTCGGCAAGGGTAAACCCCTTTATTGCATGTTGTTTCATAGGTTTGTTTTAGTAAATATAAGCCGTGGAAATATACTCGAATATAACGATTAGACAATGTTTTCGAGTTGACAATAAAATTGGAAGCTTCCTGATGAAGGCATTCTCAGGCGTTTATTTTGACATTGTGGCAATCCTCCCTATATTGACAGTATTACTTTCTAACTTTCCAACCTATGGACGCAACTATGCCTTATGTCAGGGTCAAGCAAAAATATCAGGTGACGATACCTGCATCTATTCGCGAGGAAATTAACCTTCATGAAGGTGATACGTTGGAGGCCAAGGTCGAAGATGGGCATATTGTGCTGATCCCGCAGCAAATGATGGCGAGGGAGACTGGCAGGAAACCCGATGACAAAAAGGCTCCGTCCTCGCTAGCGTCATATCTCGGCGCAGCCAAAGGGCTTTATAGTTCGCCGCAAGATGTTGATGATTATATTCGTAATCTGAGAGAAGAATGGCAGGATTAAAAGCATTGGCCGGGAAAAAGATTTATCTCGACACCAATATCATCATTTATCTGATGGAAGGGTTTGAACCCTTTGCGCCGGTCTTGTCTTCCTTGCTCGAAGCCATTGAAGCAAGGCAGGTCAGCTGCGTCACCTCGGAAATAACCGTGGCAGAGGTTCTTGTGCGCCCTTTCAAGCAACAAGCCACAGACCTCGTTAAAACCTATATGGATGCGCTGAACGATAAAAGACTGCTCACCTTGCAGCCGGTCACCTACCAAATCCTCACAGACGCCGCCTTTGCCCGTGCAAAAACAGGTATGAAACTGCCAGACGCAATTCATGTGGTCACCGCCGTTCAAAGTGGATGTCATGTCTTCTTGACGAATGACAAGGGCATCAAAGTGCCGAAAAGTTTGAGGCTGGTATCTTTGGAGGAGCTGTAGAGGCTCCCCATCGAGATAGGAGTGTTTGGTAACAGTGGGACGTTTCAACTTGAAAAAATCGTTGGCAGCTCATATACCTCTCTTGTGAGTTGGCACCTATATGGCACCTAACAGAAACTGGCACCTTGTCTATTTCCCCCTAACCTGTTGATATATTGGTGATCCCGGCGTGATTCGAACACGCGACCCCCAGATTAGGAATCTGGTGCTCTATCCGACTGAGCTACGGGACCTTGTTTTGGGTGTTTTTCTATTTATTGCTTTGATCTGCATTTGATGCAAGGGGAAAGTATA
>JAJRQA010000269.1 GCA_024280475.1 Alphaproteobacteria bacterium | reverse complement strand
GTTCGTTGAGCTTGAATATTTCGCCATTATAAACGCGCTCGCCCTCAAACACGCCAGAACCGTAATGCAAGGCATGTGTCAGGATATGCAATTTTGCATCCCGCCACGGTACCAGCTCCCCATCAATCCAGATTACGCCATCTCGGTCATCATAGGGCTGGTCTGCCATCTCACTACATTCCTTGGCTGCTTGTTTAATATGCTAGGTCATAGACTCATAGACGGCTTTGGGTGCCATCAATCACTTTGAGAGATAAACTTTTGCTGGATTTGATTTATCAAACAGGATAAAATAAGTCAACATGACTGACATAAATAGCAAAGAAACCCCGGTCCGACCTAGCAACAAGGCAGTAGAAGGTAGCACAAGTGACCTGCCCGACCCCTCGCTGATCGATTTGATCGAGCTGTTCTTTTTCGCCTATCGCGATTTCACACAAGATCCTGATGCGATATTGACAGAATTTGGTTTTGGCCGCGCCCATCACCGTGTCGTGCATTTTGTTAACCGCTATCCCGGACTGCGGGTTGCAGATTTGCTTGAAATCCTCAAAATTACCAAGCAAAGCCTGGCGCGGGTCCTCAAACAGCTCGTCGACAAGGGTATTATTGAACAGCGTCCTGGCAAATCCGATCGCCGTGAACGCCGTTTGTTTACAACAGCTGAAGGACAAAAACTTGCCATCCGCCTCATGGAGCCGCAATTGTCACGTATAACCCAGGCATTGAAATCTTCTGGCATGGAAAGCGAACAGACCAGCCGTAAGTTTTTATACAATATGATCAACTCGACCGACCACGAAGCCGTCTTGGAATTATTTTCTCGTTCACGTTTGAAACGTGAATTGAAAGGCTAGAAATGACAACCAGCATGAGCGATCAAAATGATCTGCCGGACAATGCTCCACATATTCTTGTTGTCGATGACGATGAGCGCATTCGTGATCTGCTGGCCAAATATCTGATGGGTAATGGCTATCGCGTCACCAAGGCCCGTGATGCGATTGCAGCACGCGCAGCCCTTTCGGGACTGGAATTTGATCTATTGATCCTCGATGTCATGATGCCAGGCGAAACAGGCTTCGAGCTCGCCCAATCCATCAAAGACGAAATTGACGCGCCTATTTTCATGCTCACCGCGCTTGGCGAACCAGAACAAAGGGTCAAGGGACTGGAGATCGGCGTC
Source organism: Alphaproteobacteria bacterium (assembly GCA_024280475.1). Taxonomy (GTDB): domain Bacteria; phylum Pseudomonadota; class Alphaproteobacteria; order Rhizobiales; family JAKIUO01; genus JAKIUO01. The sequence goes on along the minus strand of JAJRQA010000269.1, from coordinate 50,172 downwards.
GACGATTATATTTCCAAGCCCTTCGAGCCTAAGGAATTACTCATTCGCATTGGTAATATCTTGCGTAGAATTGAGAAAAGCAGCGTCTCAAATGATGACATTAATATCGGCGAGTTCCAGTTCAATATCGCGCGTGGCGATCTCAAATCGAACAGCGAGACGATCAAGCTGACCGAGCGCGAGCGCGAGCTACTGCGCATATTTGCGAGGCGGCGCGGCGAAACGGTTGCCCGCCACGAGCTATCTGGAGGAGACGGCGACAGCTCGGACCGGGCCGTTGATGTGCAGATAAATCGATTGCGCCGCAAAATCGAAAAAGACCCAGGAAATCCCGTTTATCTTCAGACCATCCGCGGCAAAGGATATATACTTCACACCGATGAGTAACCGTTCATATATTGCCAGAAAGCTTCGTCATACACAGTCTTACCTAAAGAATGTGCTGTCTGACATGATGCCCAAACGGTTGTTTCCTCGCACCCTGATTATCATTGCCGCGCCGCTTGTATTGTTGCAATCAATTCTCGCATTCGTATCAATGGAACGCCATTGGCAGCTGGTGACGGCTCGCCTCTCCGAGGTCGCAGCAAAAGACATTGCCGCACTGATCACCGTCCATGAAAGCAAACCGCGCCATCCCAGGAATCGCCAATTGGCCATCGAAACCGCCAGAACACTTGGTTTCACGCTCGACTTTCAAAAGAGCAGCCCCTTCCCGCCAACTCCACCACGGCCCATGTTTGATATTCTTGATAGTATCTTTCGTGATGCCATCAATAGCAGTGTTGCACTGCCTCACTGGGTCAATACACAGGCACCCAACAAGTTGGTCGAGATCCGCATAAAACTTGACCGCAATACGGCCCGCCTGTTTGTCAAACGCAAACAGGTCTACGCTTCCAACAGCCATATCTTTATTGTCTGGATGGTAGGGTCATCCCTCATATTATTGCTCATTGCCGTGATGTTTTTGCGTAATCAAATCAGACCTATTTTGCAATTGTCTGAAGCGGCTGAGCGGTTTGGCAAAGGGCTACCTCCCCTGCAGGAAATTCATCCCCACGGCGCCCTGGAAATCCGTCAGGCTTCACAGGCGTTTTTATTGATGCGGGATCGCATTGAGCGCCATGTGGAACAAAGAACCACTATGCTGGCTGGCGTTTCGCACGATTTGCGGACTATTTTGACCCGTTTCAAACTGGAGCTTGCCCTGACAGAGGAAAGTCCAGAGATCAACGCCATGCGCAAGGATGTTGACGAAATGCAAGACATGGTCAACGCCTATATGGATTTCGCCAAGGGGGAAGGCAACGAACAAACCGAGCCGACCGATATTGATAATTTACTCAAAGAAATCGCCGATGAAATGATCCGCAGTCATATATCAGTCGATTTGCAAACCCATCTCGACGGCATCGATCTCCCGTTGAGGCGGGCCGCCTTCAAGCGAGCTGTCACGAACCTTGTCGCCAACGCAGCTCGCTACGCCACGACCGTAAAACTGTCAAGTGCCATATCAGAAAAGCAATTGTTCATTCATGTGGATGATGATGGCCCGGGGATCCCGCCTGACAAACGCAATGAAGTCTTCCAGCCCTTCGTTCGTCTTGACAATGCCCGTACGCAATATGAAGGTGCCAGTACCGGACTTGGCCTCTCGATCGCTCGCGATATCGTTCACAGCCATGGTGGAGTTATCACTCTAGAGGATAGCCAGCTTGGCGGCCTCAAAGCCACCATTGCCATGCCGCTCTAGTTGAACTCACGGCTGGTTCCGCCTTCGGCGGGCCTCCGATGGGGCGGGCAATGGCCCGGCGCGTGGTCACGCTTGCCTCCCTCATCGTTGGTGCTACCGCTGCGCTATTTGAGCACTGTCGGTCGGAATTCTTTACCGCCGGACTGATGTTTTTTTGTAAAGAAATCCGATGTACTCATCGGCAAGGCCGACTGGCCGCCGCGCTGTGGCGCGTCCCATCGGAGGCCCTAGCGCAGCGAGGATTGGCCGTGAGATAAAACAAAAGCGCTAAAAAAGCCTTGCACCATTTTCCAGTTTTTGATCGGCAGCAAGCAGGACTACTTCGCCCTCCTCATCTGGAAAGCCAAGGGTCAGGACCTCCGACATGAAGGGACCGATCTGGCGAGGAGGGAAATTGACGACTGCGGCGACTTGTCGGCCGATCAGCTTGTCTGGGTTATAATGTTTATTGATCTGAGCCGAGCTTTTTTTGACACCGATCTCTTCTCCAAAGTCAATCCACAGCTTTAGCGCTGGTTTGCGGGCCTCAGGAAAAAATTTGGCGTCTACAACTGTCCCCAGACGAATATCCACGCGCATAAAATCATCAAATAAAATCTTGTTGCTCAAAGCCCAACCCCTTTCAATCGCTATCTTTGATTAATAGAAGGGGATGACCATATGCGAGCGCCATACAAAAATAAAGACCCGACACAGCCTCGCTCATAAAACGCGCTGTATCGGGTCAAATTGTCTGCAGTAAAGCCATCTGTTCAGGGCTGCATATCGCCGCCGCAAACTTTATGCAACCTCTTGCAAGGCCGCTTGAATTTGCAATACTGAATCTGTTGTAAAATCAACAGTGAATTAGAAGGGGAGCCACAGATGGAGGACAGGGCTCAACAATGCGAGGGAAAACATCCCGGCGGCAAATGTAAGAGCAATCAGGCTTTCAAGTCCAAGTCCGATAAGTGGTTCGTTGTTTGACGTATTATTCATTGGAGTAACCTCCATTTTCAGGTTTGCCAGATGCACAAGAACATTATTCTTGAATCTAGCTTCAAGTGCATCACATAAGCTACGTTCCGTTAGGAAGGCAGCAATGCTCCCCACTAAGGGGATGCGTTGATCCCATCGCTTATTTCCCGATGAGCAATGGAACCAGACCAGAATGTATCACAATATTCAATTGTTTGCATGTGACAATCTGTTGCGTGCAATTGCAACACTTGGAAAGCGTCAAATTCATATAATTTACATATAGTTATAAGTTATTAACAGCCTGCCACTTACCTCTCTATCGGCGCCATGAGCACCCCCTTTGCCTTAATGTTGACACCATTGGCGGCGTTTTGGACCTCTTTTTTGGCCTTTCCGAATCCCTGGTCAGCCAATTTGACGGCAAATCGCAATATTGCAGGATTAAGGGCCTTGGTTGAGGTTTACACCCTCCTTGGCCATCCAAATAAAATCAGTGCCAACATTTATGGACATGCGCCCCGTCACTGCGCTAAGGAGCAACAGCGACGAAAAAATGCCTTTTTATGGTCAGCTCAAAAATTCTAGCGAGGTCCAAACAAAGCAACAATCAAGATTTTTTATTTCTTTGGGAACACCGATAAGGATGAAAAACCCTTTTTGATGCGTAAACGAGTAGGCGAAGCATTTTATTTTACCCTGATCCCCTTTTGATCTCCTTGCAATCGTGATAGGGTCTGTGCGGTTGGTATACAAAATGTATAAGCACGTGTACGCAGTAGTATTACACTGAAAAGAAAGAATAATATTCGCTTATTCGATACCAATAACAGTAGAGTGAGTAAAGCAGCATAGCGTCTGCACAGGTTCTAATGGGAGGAACGAAATATGAAAATGTTAATGATGGGCATAATGTCCGACATGATGCCTTATATGAAATCATTTCTTTATGTGGCGAACGGGCTGATCCTGATCGGCATATTGGTAATATTGTTTAACTGGAAAAGCCTTGTCTCGGGACGAGGTGGATCTGATATGGACAATGCCGAAGAACGTGGGAAAATTAATATCCTGGGCAAAGGAATTCTTGGCTTTGCGGCCTTTTTTCTTGGCAGTGAAGTGATGGCGCCGATCTTGGGAATGGAAGCACCAGGCTTTGCCATGTTCGCTAATCCAAGAGCTTTTGACTTCGGAATTTCTGTGCGCTTCTGGCAGGTTGGCCTGCTATTCCTTGTCGTTGGCCTTGTCTACTGGATGCTGTCGAGACGCTCTTCAACAACCGCCTGATCTAGCCAGCATATTGTCTTGAGCTTGATGGGTTGAAAAGTACTTGCAGCAATTGCCCTTATCCAATGCCTTTGAGCTTAAAAAAATAATGCAAATAAAAAACGCCCCCGGGATTTTCTCCCGAGGGCGTTTTCAATTTAGAGCTTCGCATCAAATGCGAAAATTCACTTATTTCTTGCGCATGAAAGTACCAGAAGCTTTGGCACCATCGTCAGTTGCACCAGTCATGACAACTTTGTCATCACCGTCGAACTTCATCATTGCATTGTATGTTTTGCCGTCTGCAGGATGCTTGATGCGACCAACATGGGCGCCATCTTTCATGGTCATTGGGGATTCAACCATTTCCATGCCAACATTGCTTGGACCTGAATCGACTTTACAGCTAAGACCATGAGCGCCGCCTTCAGCACATGTGATCTCATAGCCGTTCCAAGTCCACGTACCAACCATTGTAGCGGCCATTGCAGAACTTGCAAAACCAAGTGCGATAACACCAACAGTAGCGGCGATAATTTTCTTCATGTAGACATCTCCCTCTCTAAAAAAGATATATTGTTTTAATTTCGGTCACTTGAAAACGGACAATATGACAAGTGCGAACCGACAGTGAAATTCCACACACCCCGCGAGCCCTAAAACCCGACGAATCAATGGAATTCAACTACCAATCTAATGACTTTCATTTGTGTCTATTTTCAGGTCCCCGCGATGCCCTAACCCTCAAAGGATCAGGTTGACCTCTCATGTTCGGTCTGCCTGCTACTATATGGTTAACGAACAGTAAATGCAAATAAATGCTATCAACAAAATAACATTTAAATTTTTTTACAATTTATTGTGTGTAATCAAGTTTTTAGTTTGATCCATAATATTCAAATGTATGTATATAGTCTTTGGCGTATCTCGGGAAGATCTTGCTCTTTCATTTCAATATAATATTTATGCAAAAAATATCCCGTCAATTTCAAACCAGATTTAATATCAGTGTGGCTGATTTCTGACTGGTTGCTGTTGATAAGAAAAGAAGGCAACGGCAGTAACCGATCATGATAAGGCTCCCCTGCCTGACGTGAAACAGCTTTTAGTGAGCGCGGCGATACATAAATCAACTCATCGGCCGAGCCAGTTGCAGCGCAACTCGTCAAATCGAGACCAAAACCAAGCTCTCCCAGCAGCCCCAGTTCCCACATGACAAGCATCGGTTGCCAAAACTCTTCCCCCGCCAAAGCTGTGATCAAAATTTCGGTTGCGTCAAACAGACCAGGATGAGGTTCACGCTCGGCGACCTGCCCGGCAAGCACGCAAACCGATTGCAAAGCGAGCAGTTTTGCAGCGTCATCCATGACAAGAGCGCTGCGCAATTTTTCTGGTTCAAAAATATACATGCCAAGATGCTCCGGCAATCGCGCTTTCCAATCCGCCCCAACAAGATTACCCAATTGCAAAACCGGACGATGTCGTTTTGAGCGCCCTCCGCGCACCATACCGCTATGGCGCCCGTGATCGCGCGTCAACAAATCGACAATCACGCTCGTTTCGCCATGACGTCGCGTAGAAATGATGATGCCGCTATCACTCCATTGCATGGCTGTATCCTTTGCCCAGCTAAAGAAAATGTCCTTTCAGACAGAACGCTTGCGCAGCGGGCGGCAAAGGACCAGTCCCTTGCATCCCTTTTTGAGACATGGGGTCTGGGGACTAGTCCCCAGTGCAAGCTGCAAAGCTGCCTGTCCGGCGAGGACATTTGTATTCGTCGACAATTATTCCTTCGGGAAATCAAGACCGATGCCGCGATAGCGCTCTGGATCATCGCCCCAGTTCTCACGTACCTTGACGAACAAGAACAGATGCACCGGCATTTCGAGGATTTCCGCCAGTTCGCGGCGGCTTTCCTGAGAGATCGCCTTGATCGAGCGCCCCCCCTTACCCAACACGATCATTTTTTGACTATCGCGTTCCACAAAAATAGTCTGCTCGATACGCACCGAACCATTATCAAGGTTTTTCCATTCTGTGGTTTCAACAGTCGAGGCATAGGGTAATTCTTGATGCAGACGCAAATAGATTTTTTCACGGGTGATCTCGGCGGCAGTCAACATCATGGGCGCATCCACCAGTTGATCCTCTGGAAAATGCCACGGTCCCGCTGGCATTTTTTCAACCAGCCAGTCTTTAAGATCTGGGACCCCATGACCGCGCAGGGCGGAAATCATAAAGGTCTCATCGAACGATACCAGCTCGGAAATCTGCTTGGTGAGCGCCAGCAGCGTGTCATTGCCAGTTTTATCGATCTTGTTGAGCACCAGCGCTTTTAATCCAGAAAGATCGTTTAGACCCTTCAAAATGCGTTCAACATCAGCGCTGAGACCTCGCTCCACATCCACCATACACAAGATGACATCACCTTCCCGCGCTCCCGACCAGGCAGCGTCCACCATAGCGCGATCCAAACGGCGGCGCGGTGTAAATATGCCGGGCGTATCCACCAGCACAACCTGCACATTGCCCTCCATCAAGATACCGCGCAAACGCGCTCTTGTGGTTTGCACCTTGTGAGTGACGATCGACACCTTGGTGCCAACGAGATGATTGGTAAGGGTGGATTTGCCGGCATTGGGTGCGCCGATCAAGGTGGCAAAGCCGCAGCTGCGTTGCTCGGATTTATTAGTCATAGACCTGGTTCTCTTTCCATACGCCCTCACGGATCAGTAATGCAGCCGCCGCTTCTCGTTCTGCCAGACGCTTGGAATTGCCCTGTCCGGTTTGCGGGGCAATCCGTTCGACAACCACCTGCATGACAAACTCCGGCTCATGATCTGGACCAGAGCGCGAGACCTCCACATAACGTGGCAGCTTTAAATGGTTTCCCTGCGCCCATTCCTGCAAAGCAGTTTTGGGATCAACAGGTATTTCATCGGCGTTTAATAACAGCGGACGCCAAAAACGCAATATCAATTCTCTGGCAGGGATAAACCCCCCATCTATAAAAACGGCACCAAGTACCGCTTCACAGGCATCGCCCAGAATATTGATATTGCGAGTGCCGCCAGCTGTTTTTTCTGATTGGCTCAATATAAGATGATTGCCAAGATCCATATTCTTTGAAACCAGGGCGCAGGTTTCTTTGCGGACTAAGCGATTAAAACGGCGTGCCAGCTCCCCTTCTGGCGCCATCGGGAATTCCGCATAGAGCAATTCTGCAATGCTGAGACCGAGCACCCGGTCACCGAGAAATTCCAACCGCTCATTATCTTCGGACTGACGCTTTTTCTCGCGAGCGCTAGCATGGATAACGGCTTTTTCAAGCAAAGTTCGATCTTTAAACGTATAGCCGATCTTTTCCTGGAGTTGTGTCAGTCCCATGCGAGCGTCCAAAGTTGTTTTCAATCAATAATCTTGTTTCCATACTCATATCAGATACTTAGACGAGATAACACCCTTCATTACCGGACCGCAGAAAAAATGCGCGACCAGCGGATGTCGGAGGGCCATTTCCAGAATTTCAACCAGCTACCCGCCTCATCGACAGAAAAGAACAAACGGTCCGCGCGACCCACAAAATTGACCAGCGGCACCGGCCCAACCATATTGCTGACGCGGCTATCAGTTGAATTGTCTCGATTATCACCCATCATGAAAAAGTGACCTGCAGGAACTTTATAAACGGGTGTCGTATCGAGCGGGCCAGTGCGAAGCTCATCAAGCACAAAATAGCTCACCCCATTGGGTAGTGTTTCTTGAAATCGGGGGATTGGTCGCTTGATGCCACGGCGGTCGCGGCCGATAAAATCCTTGACCCTTTTCTTTGGTACAAAAACCCCGTTAATATGCAAAACACCATCAATCATCTGAATTTCGTCGCCAGGCAAGCCAATGACGCGCTTGATATAATCTTCTCCCGTATAGGGATTTTTGAAGACGGCCACATCACCGCGCTTGGGATCACTGCTCCAGATCCGCCCAGAAAACAGCTGCGGACTAAAGGGCAAGGAATGACGAGAATAGCCATAGCTGAATTTTGACACGAACAAATAGTCCCCAACCAGCAAGGTTTCCTTCATGGAGCCAGAGGGGATATTGAAGGGCTGAAACAAGAAAATGCGGATCAACAGCGCGAGGATGAGGGCATGGACGACAATACGCACCGTATCCCCCAACTCGCTCGTTGGTTTCTTGGTGCCTGCAGTTTCATTCATCGCCATATAGTCTGCCTTCCAGAGCCAAGCCCTTTTACATCATTATTATTGCCTATGACCGATGCATCTGATCACCTGATCCAGGTAAACAGACGGTTCCAGCGCACTAGATCAAATCGATCAAAATAGCTGTTCGCGCGCGCCATATCAGCATGGGAAAAATACAAGAATTGAGCTTTGCCTATCAGATTTTTTGCAGGCACGAAACCTATAGGAGAACTAAATCGACTATCACTGGAATTATCGCGATTATCACCCATCATAAAATAATGCCCAGGAGGCACCGTATAAACGCGCGTATTATCTCCCGAGCCGTTCTCGGTAATATCCAGTGTTTGATAGGTTTTGCCGCCAGGCATGGTTTCGATATAGCGCTTTACGGAGCGTTTTTGGCCATAGAAATTGGTGATCTCAAAGGGCATGCCCGCCTTTCGGTCCAACGGTTTTTCGTTCAGATATAGACGCCCGTCGCGCATCTGCACCCGATCTCCTGGCAAACCGATAACCCGCTTGATATAATCGACCTTGTTATAGTGAAAGACCGCGACATCGCCGCGCTCAGGCGAGGATCCAAAAAGCCGCCCCTCGAATAATTTCACATCGAAGGGAAAAGAATAGCGGCTATAGCCATAGCTGAATTTGGAAATAAACAGATAATCCCCCACCAGCAGGGTCGATTTCATGGAACCGGACGGAATGTTGAAAGGTTGAAAGGCAAAAACCCTGATAAACAGGGCAATTGTGATCGCAAGTGCTACAATTTTAGCAACATCAACAATACTGCCTAGAAGGGACGTTTTATCAATCGTTTCCATTTCCGCATCCATCAAATAACATTCCTTCTGCCCGACCAGACCTCACAAAAAAACAAGAAGTGATCTCCCTGCCCTATATCCTTTATATATGGTGATGGCAAATAAATGGCCATCACTGATCAGCCCCCAACTTTATGCCTTGGGAACCGCCGATATAATGACGATGGCCTGGGCCAGCGGAAAATCATCGGTGATGGTGAGGTCAATTCTGGGCTCATGGCCCACAGGCACCATCGCCTCCAGATGCTCAAGTGCCCGTCCCGCCAAATTCATCGTTGGCTTGCCAGAACTCAAATTGACAACGCCCATATCGCGCCAATAGACCCCTTGCGCCAACCCGGTGCCAAGGGCCTTGGAACAAGCCTCCTTGGCAGCAAATCGTTTCGCATAGGATGCCACACGCCCGGCCCGGCGCTCGGACTTTTCTCGTTCAATAGGCGTAAAAATACGCTCCAGAAAGCGCTCACCATATTTATCGATGACTTTTTCTATGCGCCGAATATCGATGAGGTCATTGCCAAGGCCAAGGATCATAAACGCTCAAAGCTCCCTATACATATCGAAATAACAAAAAAGCCCTGCAGATCAGGCACTTTTCTGCCCTACACTCTCAGCTCGCGCCTTGTCCATCAGCGCACGCATACGGCGAATAGAGCTATCAAGCCCACCGAATATCGCTTCTCCAACCAGAAAATGCCCGATATTCAACTCAACGATCTCGGGCAGTTCAGCGATCGGCCCGACCGAATCATAGGTCAGGCCATGACCCGCATGCACCTCTAACCCAAGGCCGTTCGCATAGGTCGCCATTTTGGTGATCCGTTCAAGTTCGGTGCTGATTTTAGGACGATCACCCGCAATAACCGCTTCGCAATAAGTACCGGTATGGATTTCCACCACATCAGCGCCCATCGAGTGCGAGGCATCCGCCTGGGAAAAATCTGGATCAATAAACATGGATACGCGGATGCCGGCATCGACAAGCTGTTTGACATAAGGGGTCAGGTGATTATGCCCGGCCACCACATCAAGCCCCCCTTCCGTGGTTAGTTCGCGACGCTTTTCAGGCACCAGACAGCAGGCATGGGGCTTATGGCGCACAGCAATACCGAGCATTTCAACGGTCGCGGCCATTTCCAGATTAAGCGGAGAAGGCAGCTGGGAGCGTAGTTTATCAATATCCTCATCGCTAATGTGACGGCGGTCTTCACGCAAATGAGCAGTAATGCCATCGGCCCCCGCTTCGATTGCCATAATGGCTGCTTTCAGGGGGTCAGGGTGACCACCGCCGCGCGCATTTCTAATGGTGGCAACATGATCAATATTGACGCCCAGCCGTAGATGTGAGGGCTTCTTTTGCGATAAACTCATAGCGAACACTCCTGCCGCTTCGTTTTGCGATCAAGCCGGCTGACCAACCTCATGGCGAACCTGATAAGCACCGACCAGTTTCTTGACAAGATAGTAGGAAACAAGTCCCGCGACCAGCCCCATAATCACCCCGCCAACCGCCATAGGTTTGAGCATAATGGGCCATAACATTTCAATCGCTGGCCACAAGCTATCCCAGGAAGAGTTTGTGATATTGGTTGTCATGTCCTTGATCTGCCCGGCAAGGCCATCACCCTGTAGCTTCGTTTCGAGGCCAAGCAGGCGATTGCCAAGCTGATAGGTACCAATCCAGATAAAGGGGAAGGTCAAGGGATTGCCAAAAAATGTGCCAAGAGCGGAGGCGATGATGCTGCCGCGCATGGTCCAGGCAAGCAAACCTGCCAAAATGAAATGAAAGCCAAGAAACGGTGTAAAAGACACCAATACGCCAGCTGCCGCACCTCGAGCGATGGCGCTGGGAGCCGTGCGCAAGCGCGACATGCGCGTCAACACATAGCGGATCGAGCGCTTCCAGTTGCGGCGCGGCCAGATCGCCACCCGTAGTTTTTCTTTGAGTTTGGGAGGAGTTCGCCGATCAAACAGCATCTAAAATACCTTTTTGCAAGTTTTGATACTGTGAAAACGAATACAAACACGGCCATATCTGCACCTCAGGTGCCTTTTACCATTTTAAGCATCCTGGGGCATCAGATACCACGTGCCAAATAGCCTCACCCCTCGTTCATATAAGGGCGCAACGCTCGACCTCAAGCCTTGCGGAATAATAAAGAGTATTCCAGAACCACCGTACACACCCTAGCCTTGAATTCTGAAAACACGATTGACAATTTTCATGGCCTTGATACCTGCAACAATGCGGTTGAGATGCTTGATGTCCCAGACTTCCAGCCCGATCATCATTTCGGTAAAATCTGCGGCCCGCCTGACCATGCGCAATTTATCAATATTGGCATCTGCCTCCCCAATCAGCTGTGCAATCCGCGCCAGACTCCCTGGCATATTATAGGTTGTCACCGAGATAAGGGCGGGAAATCGCTCGCGACTTTCTGCTTGAATATCCCAGGTCACATCGACCCAGCGTTCTGGTTGATCATCATATTTCTGCAAGGCCTTGGCATGGATCGGGTAGATAATAATACCTTCCCCTTGTGTCATGATGCCAACGATGCGCTCACCGGGCAGCGCGCCGCCCTTGGGAGCAAAACGAATGGGCATATCATCCGGCGTGCCACGAATAGGAATACCACTGCCAGGCCCAATCACCTCGGCGGTCTGGCCAGCCCACAGGAATTTCAACCCCATCGTTTTGCCGAGCCAACCCCCTTCTCCGTGACCAGCCGCTTTCATGACGCTAACATCGCCGACATCTTTTGCCACATAATCGGGATAGAGCGCCGAAATCACCAGATCTACAGCCAGCTCGCCTCGACCAACAGCTGCAAATACCTCGACCACCGATCCCTGCGGCAAGCGAAAGAGCTTTTCCTCCAGCAAAGTTTTTGTGAATTTACGCTCTGCAAGAGCAAAGCCTTGAATAATCATTTCATGGCCCAGGCGACCATATTGCTCTTGCATGCTTGCGCGCGTCGAGCGCCGGATCGCCGCTTTGGCCTTGCCAGTCACCGCAATGTTTTCCCAGGCGGCAGGCGGCGTATGTCCCGGCGCACAATTGATCTCGACCTCATCACCATTTTTGAGATTGGTGACAAGCGGCATGGGACGGCCATTGATTTTGCAACTGATGCACGTATCGCCAATATCAGTATGAACCGCATAGGCAAAATCAATCGGCGTGGCTCCGTGAGGCAAAACGATCAGCCCACCATTGGGGGTAAAGGTAAAGACTTGATCTTGAAACAGCTCCAAACGGGTATGTTCGAGAAACTCTTCGGGATTATCCCCCTCGCGCAACATATCGACCAGTTGCCTGAGCCATTGATAGGCGCTGCTATCTTGCAACAAATCATGCTTGGGAGGGTTTTTGCCATTACTGTCATCCCCAATGCTTTCTTTGTAAAGCGTGTGGGCAGCGATGCCAAATTCCCCTACTTCATGCATTTTTTCCGTGCGGATCTGCAATTCGACACGCTGGCGCTCGGGGCCGATAATGGTGGTATGAATAGACTGATAATCGTTGGATTTGGGAACCGAGATATAATCCTTGAACCGCCCTGGCACGATCTGCCAGGTCGTATGGATAACACCAAGCACCCGGTAGCAATCCTCTACCGATTTGGTGATCACCCGAAACCCGTAAATATCGCAAAGTTGTTCGAGGGCAATCTGGCGGTTTTCCATTTTACGCCAGATCGAAAAAGGCTTTTTCTCGCGGCTCGTCACCAGCGCATCAATGCCATATTCCTCTAGCTTGAGATGCAGCTCTTTCTCAACTTCAATAATCAACCCGGTATAGCTGGATCGCAGTTTTTGAAGACGCGCCAAAATCGTTTCGTAGGCCTCTGGATAGAGCCAGCGAAAGGACAGGTCTTCGAGCTCGTCTCGTAACCACTGAATACCCATACGCCCGGCAAGCGGCGCATAAATTTCCATGGTCTCGCGAGAGATGTGACGACGCCGGTCATCGCGCATATGCTCCATGGTGCGCATATTGTGCAGCCGGTCAGCCAGTTTGACAAGCAGCACGCGCACATCGCTCGAAATAGCGATCAATAATTTGCGAAAATTTTCGGCCTGCTCGGCCTTCTTGGTTACCAGATCAAGCTGATCCAGCTTGGTCACCCCATCAACCAGCGCGCCTATTTCCTCGCCAAATAGCTCGTTGATTTCTTCACGAGTGGCTCTCGTGTCCTCAATGGTATCATGCAGCAGACCAGTGGCGATGGTTGCATCATCAAGCTTTAGTTCTGTGAGGATTTCGGCGACTGCCTTGGGGTGAATGAAATATTTTTCACCTGATTTTCGTGTTTGGTGGTCGTGCACATCTTGTGCGTAATCATAGGCACGGGCAATCAGCGCCTTGTTTGTCTCTGGATTATATTTGGATACGCGATCTACGAGCTCATCTCGGCCCATCATATTCCAAATAACTCCTTCATTTTGATTTACACAATCCGCCTAATTTTCACCAACACTGAACCATATGCCAAGACAATGACGAAACTATCCATCACGGCCTTGGTAACAAATTCTTTTTCTAGCGGCGCTTGCGGCCATTGCTTTCGACAGGAACCAGACGTTCCATGCCACGCAGCAACTCATCTTCCGTCATGATTTCGGGAGCTGGCGCATCGCCTTCCATATCGTCCTGGCCAAGAATAACACGTTCTGGACGCTGATGCAGATTGCTGATCAGCAATGGGGCAGCTTCTGCCTCTGGCTCATCAACTTCCACATGTTTTTGCAAGGAATGAATAAGATCTTCTTTCATGTCTTCAGGAGAGATACGCTCCTCAGCAATTTCTCGGAGCGCAACAACAGGATTTTTATCATTATCCCGTTCGAGGGTCAGCTCGCCACCAGCCGAAATCATCCGCGAGCGATGCCCTGCCAACAAAATAAGTTCAAACCGGTTGGAGACTTTATCAATGCAGTCTTCGACAGTAACCCGTGCCATAGTGCGTTCCTCAAGTGAAGATGGTTCAAAACTTCTGGTTTAATAAAAGAACACTGACAGGTATGGGTAAACGACCTATACGTTTTTCAAGCCAAACTCTATCGCACGCTCCCTGTACCAGAGATCATATATTACCCTAAATTTACGCAAAATTCGTATCATTTGCAAGCGCCGAATTACCATACGGGTAATTAACAAGTTTTGGTCGGGAAGGTCGGATGTGATACCCGCCAACTCCTTCAAGAAAGCTTGTGAAGAATACTCCCGTCAGGCTTGTTTTTAATCAAAGCCCACATGGAAAGGGCGGACAGGCCGGTAACCGGGTGGTGCCAGAACGGCGCAATATCGATAATGGGTCGAATAACAAAAGGGCGCAAATGGGCCTGCGGGTGGGGCAAAACAAGTTCACAACGATTTACTCTCTGCATTTTCGCCCCCTTTGTCACCACGCTGTCACGGCTACATACGTGAAAATTCCTCGTAACCATTGTTTTATAATCAACAAGATCAAGATCCAGTGGCCGAGGTCCCCAACGCGCCCTTAATGGAGCAGGTTGCACTCCCCGCCCCGCTGCCAGTTCGATCAGTTTTAGATTTTTTAGTAGATTGGCCGGCTTCATAGTAGCCCGCACACGAACAACCGCATTGACATAATCGGACTGCCCCGCCTGTCCGACCGGCTTCGTACAATAGAAGGATGAAATTGACATGACATAAATCTGATATTTTGCCATCTCGTCAATCGCCCAGCGTAATGTTTGTAAAGGCGACCGGTTTTCAACGGGTATATTTCCGCCCAGTGCGATCAGAACCATATGATTTTACCCCCCAGAAACAATGACGAAAACATTGGTAACGACATATTCACTTCGATCTTTCATTAAAAGCTAAGAATCTTTCTAATCTAGGATTGAGTTTTACAAATTAAATAACTATATATATTTAAAGATCAAAGTAATTAACTCACGTACACAGAGTAACTTTGATAATTTCATTAAATATGCAGTGATAATCATAAAGAATAAATAAAATGAAACTAAATAAAAATGAAAGAACCGCCCTTTTTATTGATGGCGCAAACCTATACGCTACAACTAAAAATATCGGACTGGAAATAGACTACAAGAGACTTCTTAAGTTTTTTGAGAATAATACTCATTTTATTAGAGCGTTATACTACACCGCCATTACTGATGATCAGGAATATTCCTCTATTCGGCCCTTAATCGACTGGTTGGATTATAATGGATACACCATGATCACCAAGCCTACCAAGGAATTTACCGATAGCGCCGGTCGCCGCAAAATCAAAGGCAATATGGATACCGAATTGACGGTTGGAGCCTTGACCCTTGCAGAGCATCTGGATCACATTGTCATCTTCTCTGGAGACGGCGATTTTCGTGCTCTTGTCGAGGCTCTACAAAACCGCGGCAAGCGCGTCAGCATCGTATCGACCCTTGCCACTTCCCCTCCCATGATTGCGGATGATTTGCGCCGTCAAGCGGATCAGTTTGTTGAAATCAAGGAACTTGCCGCGCTGATCGGGCACAAAGAACACGCCGCAACAGAGCCAGCAGATGCTGAAGATGATTTTGAAGATGAACTTGAAGAGGTCTAGAGAAAAAATAACTGAGAGATGTTGATTTCTAGAGATATCTCCCTCTATTCATAATTTAGAAGAATCTGGCATCATTCGATGCCAGATTTGTGTTGTTTTATTGAATAGAAGAAATTGCTGTCCATGAAAACCCCACCAGAAGCCCCAAAAGACTGCCAGATCTGCCCCCGACTTGTCGAGTTTCGGCGAAGTAATCAACAAAAATTCCCTGATTTTTTCAATGGTGCTGTTGCCTCCTTTGGATCGCACTCAGCGCGCCTGCTGATCGTTGGCCTGGCGCCAGGCCTCAAGGGCGCCAATTGGTCGGGGCGCCCGTTTACAGGCGATGCAGCCGGAGATCTGCTCTATGAAACGCTTGTGGAGTTCGGTTTCGCAACGGGCACCTACAAAGCGCGAGCCGACGATGGCCTTGAACTCGTCGATGCCATGATCACCAATGCGGTCCGCTGTGTGCCGCCGCAAAACAAGCCGGTTGGTGGTGAAATTAATGCCTGCCGCCCGTTCCTCACGCAACGCATCAAGCAAACAAAGGCACTTAAAGTCATTCTGGCGCTGGGAAAAATTGCTCATGACAGTGTGGTGCGGACGCAAAACAAGAGACTGGTTGAATATCCCTTCAAGCATGGCGAACGGCACCAGCTCGATAACCAGCTGATCCTCATCGATAGCTATCATTGCTCGCGCTACAATCTTAACACCCGCCGTCTCACCAAACCCATGTTCGAGGACGTGTTCAAGCTCATTCGCAAAGAGCTCTAATTATATCTCACGGCTATTCCGCCTGGCGGCGGGCCTCCGATGGGCACGCAAAGCGCGGCGGCCAGTCGGCCTTGCCGATGAGTATATCGGAATTCGTGATACCAATGAAATCGTCAGTTGTTTAAGAATTCCGACCATCGGGAGGCAAGCGTGACTACGCGCCGGGCGGTAGCCCGCCCTATCGGAGGCTCGCCGGAGGCGGAATAGCCGTGAGATAAATCAAACAAGATATATCAACGAAGCGCAGCGCATATATCACCGACAACGGCATTGACGAGCTGCTGATCATCTCCCTCGGCCATCACACGTATAACCGGCTCTGTGCCAGAGGGGCGGATGACCAAGCGACCGGTTTTTCCTAGTCGCTCTTCTCCGTCACTAATGGCCTCTATAACCTGCTTTTTCTTCAACGGCTCGCCGCTCTTGTAGCGGACATTTTTGAGCAATTGGGGAACCGGTTCGAATTTGCTGCAGACTTCTGAAACTGTCTTGCCGCTTTTTGCAACTACCGACATTACCTGCAGAGCTGAAACCAGCCCGTCACCTGTGGTGGTAAAATCAGACAAGACAATATGGCCTGATTGCTCGCCGCCAACATTAAACCCATGCTTGCGCATATGTTCGACCACGTAGCGATCTCCAACCAATGTCCGCTCAAGAGTCAGATTAAGCCCATTCAAATAGCGCTCAAGCCCCAGATTGGACATCACCGTGGCAACAACTCCGCCAGCAGTCAGGCGTTCTTTTTCAAGCCAGCTCTCGGCTATGACTGCCATAATCTGATCGCCATCAATCTCGCGACCCTCTTCATCGACGATCAGCATGCGGTCGGCATCACCATCAAGCGCAATACCGATGTCGGCACGCATTTCCTTGACCTTTTTGCTTAGCAAAGCGGTATGAGTAGAACCGCAATTCTTGTTGATATTGAAGCCATCAGGGTCAACGCCAATTTTGATGACCTCGGCTCCCAGCTCCCACAAGGCTTCAGGAGCAACCTTATAAGCTGCACCATTGGCGCAATCGACCACGACCCGCATACCGTCAAAACTTTGATTGCGTGGCAAGGTGCGTTTGGCAAATTCTATATAGCGCTCTTGCGCCGAATCAATGCGCTTGGCCCTGCCCAACTTCGCAGATGCCGACAACAGCGAAGAGATATTGCCATCCATGAGCTTTTCAATTTCCAGCTCGGTTTCATCCGACAGCTTGAAGCCATCTGGACCGAAAAGTTTGATACCATTATCGGAAAAAACATTGTGGGACGCGGAAATCATCACACCCAGATCAGCGCGCAAGGAACGGGTGAGCATGGCAACAGCCGGGGTTGGCATAGGTCCAAGTTGAAAGACATCCATACCAACGGAGGTAAAGCCCGCGACCATGGCAGACTCAAGCATATAACCCGACAAACGCGTATCCTTGCCAATCACCACACGATGGCGATGATTGCCTGTGGTAAATACCTTGCCAGCCGCCATGCCTACACGCATGGCCACATCAGACGTCATGGGAAATGAATTGGCTTGCGCCCGAATTCCATCGGTTCCAAAATATTTTCTCGACATTTGTGAATTCCACCTGTTTCACATTAAAATCTCAATCTGCAAAACACTCTGCTCCAGAGGATGTTTTGCAGATTCTAGCCTCATTTGATCTGAACTGCTCTTCAATTTTGATCATTGAACATTACAAATACCCCATTCAATTAAATAAACTTGGCTAATACCTCATGAGTTACGTCTTAAGCAACACTCGAGCGGGTTTAACCACTTTTCCGGTTGGGGATAGATTTGACGCTGACCGGGTGTTGATCGCGCGAAGGATTGGCGGTTGGAGCTGCGACCGGCCGGGTCGGAGCCCCCTTGGGCACTGAAGAAGGCGAGGACATTGGTACAGGCGGCGGAGGCACAGGGGCAAAAGAAGACTGACCAGCAGGAACTGGTGCCGGTCCAGGGTGTCGCGGTGGGGCTGGCGGCTGCGCCATTTGTTCATTGGATGCTGTCGCGATTGTGGCGTTTTCAATCGGTGCAATCGGCGCTTTCCTGGCTTTCTTTTTGGTCGGTTGCAGCACCAGCCTGCCTGTTTTCACCAAGGCTTTTAACAAGTTTTGAACCTCATTGGCACTCATGGCTTCGCCGTAATAAAACCCTTGCCCATAATCACATTTGATAGAGCGCAAATAAGCTGCGTCTTCGTCGGTTTCGATACCTTCAGCAACTACATCCTTGTTGAGTTCATGGACCAGTGCAACGATCGATCTCAATATAACAGCACCCGCCTCTTCATTATTGCGGTGCTGAACGATTTCACGATCAACCTTGATGGTATCGAAAGGGAAGCGCAGCAAATAACTCAAGGACGAATAGCCCGTGCCAAAATCATCCATCGAAAGACCGGCGCCCAACGCTTTTAGCGTGTGCAATATATCGATCGCCTGTTCGGGGTTTTCCATCACGATAGATTCCGTAATCTCCAGGCGCAGCGCTCCTTGGGGTAGATTTTGACGCGATAAAATATGGCGAATATCGACCACCAGTTCCTCGCGAAACAATTGCCCGCTAGAAACATTGACGCTGACAAATAATGGCTTTTCGTTCACCGGGACGATACGCTGCCAGCGCGCAGCTTCACGCGATGCCTGATCAAGAACAAACGCCCCCAGCTCAAGGATCGTGCCATTGCCTTCTGCAATAGGAATAAATTCATCAGGACTGATGGCTCCAAATTTTGGATGTTCCCAACGCAACAGCGCCTCAAAGCCAACCAGTTCGCCGCGCGCCAATCGCATGATGGGCTGATATAATATCTGCAATTCGCCGCGCCCAATCGCTTGGCGCAGGTCACTTTCCAATGCCACCCGATCATCGCGATCCGACAGCATATCGGGCTTGAACAACTCGATACGGTCTGTGCCAAGTCGTTTGGCCTGATACATGGCGATTTCCGCTTCACGGAACAAGCTTTCGCCAGTGCATCTTGATCCCGTATAGAGACTGCAACCAATGGAGCTGGTAAGGATCACTTCTTCGCCGGCGATTTTGATGGGGCCGCGCAAGGCCTTGCGAACCCGTTCTGCCAACTGAGTAACCTGACTGGGCCCGGTTTCAGCAAGCAACAAAATGGCAAACTGATCCCCACCGATCCGTGCCAACGCATCTTGAGGCCGTAAATAACGCGCAATCCGACGAGCCACAGTCAGCAACATGGTGTCCCCAACTCCCATACCAAATCTTGCATTGATATTCTTGAAACGATCAAGATCGATGAACAAGACCGCCGGAGGAGCCGCCCGTTCTTGTTGCACACGCATCACCGCCGTTGCCAGACGATCAGCATAAATTTCTTGATTTGGAAGCCCCGTCAAACTGTCATTCACAGCATCATGCACCAATCGTTCATGAGCCCGCTTTGTACTGGTGACATCGTGGAGAAGGCCAACACAAGTCAAGGTACGCGCCTTGACCCAGTCATCCGTGTGGGCCTTCAAATCATACCAAAGATAAGTCCCATCCGAACGGCGCATGCGAAAATCAATACTAACCGGTCCACCATTGCGCTCTTTGACGCCCAGCAGCATCAAAGAAAAACGCTCACGATCTGCGGGGTGCAAATAATCAAGCCAGTCGCCAAAAGAACCAGACAGAGTTCCCCAGGAAAGACCAAGCGCTTCTTCCACCTCTTTGCCAACCTCGATGGTGTCATGACGAGCATCCCAAAACCAGACACAGGCCCCCGCCCCTTCAATGGCCTGACCATTAAAGTAAAATCGATCAGCTGGCCCCTTGCCCGTATGGTCCATCGCAGAAAAAGCAAATTGCGTGACCGTAAAGCCAAACAAAGCCAGCAATAATACCAGCCCGGCATTCATCGCCGTTACCACCATATCGCCAGACAACAGACCATGAATGGTGACGCCCATACCAAATAGCCAGACCAGAAATAATAGCCAGGTTGGCATCAACGAAAGCGCCCGGCTTTGGCCGCGCAATGCCAGATAGAGAATAAACAGACCGCCGATCACACCGATCGCGCCAAAACTAAGCCGTGCCAGCGAACTCGCCAATGGCGCATCAACAAAGGCCAGCAAGACCAGACCCCCTTGCGCCAGGATCCAGCTGATGAAAAACAGCTTGATCCATCCATGCCAAAGGCGTAAAGACAAAAAAATATACAAGAAGCTGACCAGTGAGGTGGCAAAGGCCGCTTCGGTGGCTGCACGGTAGACCGCATTGCCATCGGTGGAGAGATTAAACAGCTTTTGCAAGAAGCCAAATTCCGCGCACATATAAGCAAGTCCAACCCAGATGACGAGCGCACCAGCCGGGAACATGGCCTTGTGATTGGCGGCAAACAGAGCCGATAAAAGGATCGCCATAATGCCGGTGATACCAAGCAAAATACCGTTGAACAAATGCCCGTTACGGCGCTTTTTCTCGAATGCCGTGACCTTCCAAAGCGATAATCGCGGATAAGTCTTGCCCGATAATTCAACGACAAATGTCACTATCGCCCCAGGCTCAACAATGAGTGAAAAAATATCTGTATTATCGGATGATACTCGCTCTGGAGCAAAGCCGGCGGACGGCGTTACTGCCCCAATTCGCGCTTTATCCAGATCGGGATTGAAAAATTTGGAGTCATTGAGACTGTATCGTTGTGCTGTCAGCCATTGCTCGATAGTTTGGGTGGTGCCATTTTGCAGCGCAAAAACAACCCATCGCGGATTGCTGCCCGTTTGGCGTGCGCGCACAGACATACGCCCGGCGATGCCATCGCGTCCAGCGGCGGTCTCAACCTGCAAACGATCGCCGCGCCCTTCATAAAACACCCCTCGCGCTGATATATCGATGACGTCCTTGGTGCCGGTTATGGCAATCGGCTCCAGCGCCATCGCAGATCCGTGCATAAACACCGGCAATAAAGCGGCCAGCACGAACACCATCGCTTGCACAGATGCACGCGATATGAGCCTGGCGATCTCTTGCGAGAAAACGCCTTTCCCCAAGGGGTTGCGAATGTATGGACACCACATCATCGAATTAACTGCTTAACTTCCTGAAGTTTCGAACGCTGGCTGGAATCAATAAAAAACCAGTCCGTTCATTACCCATCTCGTGTTCTTTCAAGTCTAATACCAAGCAACATAAATAGTGACCGGTGTCATGGGATCAAAGCGACCCATATGGCATGTGCACTGTGCGCAGCTCGATACTGGTATCTTGCAAGAACAGTGTGCTTGTCAGATGGGCCGCTTTGACTCACCCTGCGGGCCGGAAGAGCAGGCCCGTCAGCATCGTTCCACATTGCTTATGGTACCAGTACCAAGGCACAATGTGCGCCTCCCTGACGAACCTGCTCTTCTCGGTGCCACCGGTTACTATTTATGTTGCTTGGTATAAGACGCACTGAAATTTCGGCCAAACAGTGACAAGTACAAGTTTATTAAGTGTAATAATCGTCTTCAAGCAGAGCAAATAGCAAATGATCCTGCCAGACACCGTTAATCCGCAGATATTTGCGTGCAATTCCCTCTTGTTTAAACCCGTTTTTTTGCAGCAATGCGACCGAGGCCTCATTTTGCGGAAGACAGGCGGCTTCAAGCCGATGCAGGTGCAGTAATTTGAAGGCAAACGGCAACAAAACCTGCACCGCTTCGCTCATATGACCTTTGCGCGCATATGGTTGGCCGATCCAATAGCCAAGCGAGGCGGAGCTGATCACCCCATATCTGATATTTGACAGGGTCAAACCGCCCAGGATTTGCTCGTTATGACGCGATTTGAGAAAAAAGGAATAGCCTGTGCCATCGCGCTGTGAGCGCTTGTAAAAATCAATGCGCTTGCGAAAGCTGCGCCGGGTCAGCTCACTGGTACTCCAACTAGGCTCAAAGGGGCGCAAAAAAGGTTCACTGGCAAGACGCAGATCGACCCATTGGTCAAAATCGCTAATTTTAGGGGCACGCAGGGTCAAAGTCTCCCCGAACAGGGCAGCTCCCGTATCATTTTTGTTCGTGCTTTTCAAAAAAGCCATGAACGGCCCCTTACCTGCTTCATCCGCGATCATTCAGTTGATCGCGCTAAATTGATCCCCAAAGAGCCAATAGAACCACTGGAACCTCTAAAGCCAATAGAGCAAATCACATGCCAAATGGTTGATGACACATTAACAGCTTCTTCAGGAGTTCACGACCACACGCGCATGTTTCTTGATGTGATCGGCAACAATATCGAAGTCGTTTGCCAGCACTTCATAGCGCTCAGGCAAACTCTTTTGCGCGACGATGATGTCCGGCTGAAATGGTTGCACACCCAGTGTTTTCTCCACAGCATCAGGGAATTTTGCCGGATGTGCCGTCGACAAGGTTACCAGCGGAATCGAGGCAGCGATCTCACCTTTCAGGCGCGCAAGGGCAGCAACTCCCAGACCAACCGCCGTGTGTGGATCAGCCATATAGTCGCTATCATGCTGGATCTGTGCGATGGTTTTGCCGGTTTGCTCATCATCAAGGCGATGGGCTGCAAACAAAGAGCGGAATTTATCAAACACGCTATCAGACAAAAGACCAGTACCGGTTTCGCTAAACTGTCTCATAAAGCCATTCAGCCAGATACTGTCTTCTCCTGACAACTCAAACAATAAGCGCTCGAAATTGCTCGATACCTGAATATCCATCGAGGGGCTGTCAGTAGCGATGGCCTGGCGTGATTCATACCGACCGGTTTCTAGCGTACGCGCCAAAATATCATTGGCATTGGTGGCGATCACCAGCTTATTGATCGGCAGGCCAAGCTTGCGCGCCACAAAGCCTGCGAAAATATCGCCAAGATTACCGCTAGGCACACAAAATGCGACTTCGCGTGATGGCGCACCAAGGGCCGTAGCGGCCGCAAAATAATAAGGGATCTGCCCCATAATGCGCGCCCAGTTGATGGAATTGACCCCGGCCAATTGCAGCTCATCGCGCAAGGCTGGATTGTTGAACATCGATTTCAACAGGGCCTGACAATCATCAAAATTGCCCTCAAGAGCAATATTGTGGACATTGTCTTCGCTTGGCGTCGTCATCTGACGGCGCTGCACTTCGGTGACTTTATTGTGGGGATGCAGAATAAACACATCAATATTGTCGCGACCACGAAACGCCTCGATGGCGGCCCCGCCGGTATCCCCAGAGGTTGCTCCAACAATGGTGGCGCGGCGACCACGTTTGGCCAGCGCACGGTCCATCAAACGTGCCAGTAATTGCATGGCAAAATCTTTGAACGCCAGAGTTGGGCCATGAAACAGCTCCAGCAAAAACTCATTACTATCAAGCTGGACAAGTGGCGCAATCGCCTTATGGGAAAAGCTGGCATAGGCTTCATCGACCATTTGCTTTAATTCGCCAGAGGGAATTTCATCGCCAACAAATGGTGTGATAACGCGCAAAGCCAGCTCGCTATACGGCAGACCCGCAAAACTGCTAATCTCGTCTTTTGTGAATTTTGGCCAGACCTGGGGCACATAAAGACCGCCATCGGTTGCCAGCCCCGCCAGCAAAACATCCTCAAACCCTTGTATGGGAGCATCGCCGCGTGTGCTTATATATTTCAAATCTCGTCCTCGATACGTTGTCGCTTGTTGCTATATAGAAAAAAGCCATAAACCCCCAGCAGCGCAAGAGCAAGCCCGTACCAGGTAATCACATAACCAAGATGTCGATTGGGAGGATTTACGCGGGTCGTGCCAGGTCGCGGCCAGGGATTTTTTTGGTTCCCCGCGCGCTGATCAGCAAAGAACGGTACCAATTGAGCGACCTGTTGCTTGCTTAGCCCGCTATTCACCCCACTCATTTCTTCTAAAGAAAGCCAGAACCATTCATTTTTTTTTGGTTGATTATCAACTTCCAGAAAACTTTTATTATCACGTGTCAAACGGATCAGCCCGACAATATCAACCTGTGAGAGGCTTGATTTTTCAACACGCTTGTCGCGATTTTTCAAGCCATAGGGAACGAAACCACGATTGACATAAATATAGCGTTTAGGGTTGACGCAATCGCGGCAATCAGCGCCTGGCAACTCCATCAAGGTGTAAATATGCCAGCCAGGACGGCCTTGTTTATCAATTGCATAAAGGTGCTTCTCAGTGTCATGAAGAAAGCGGCCACGCAGTGAGACAGGTCGATATTCCACATCCTCGTTTTGCCGGAACTGATCAAGGGCAATCTGCAAGGCGATGGGCGATTGATGAACGCGGTTTTGCAGGCGTTCGATCAGATCATTTTTCCAGGCCAACCGCTGCACCTGCCAGGTACCAAGGAAAACCAAAGCGCTAAAAACCAAAAACGCCAGACTTCCAAGCAATCGAGAATTTCTCATAGCTCAAACTAACCTTCTGATCCGTCCTTATCAAACGATGCCTCTTTGGCACTATTACGATATTGCAAGGCAATGAACCAGCCCTTCAAGGGGCGCAACATGCCTAGCGGAATGACAATACCAAGCGGCAACCATAAAAGCGCATGTACCCAATACGGAGGCATATAATAAATCTCAACCATCAGGGCCATGAAGACAACGATGAAACCCGCCACCAAAATGACAAACACGGCTGGTCCATCGGCGCTATCTACATAGTCATTATCGAGATCACAATGAGCGCATTTTTGGGCGAGCGTCAAATACCCGTCAAACAAAGGACCAGTGCCACAGCGTGGACAGCGGCCTTTAAATCCGGACCATACCGGGCTACTGGTTTTGGGGCCATTATACGGCTGATTTATCATACCAACATTCTTCCTCAATTTAAGCAATCCGTGCATTTTGCAGGCTATGGGCATAGACAAACGTGATCGATCAACTGAAAAAGGGGCAGCCCCTGGCTGCCCCTTGACCACGCAACAAATATCCACGCGGTCTCATCATTTCTCGTCTCTTAGTGGGTTCCTGGTGTGCCAGCACCCCAGACATAGACGGCCACAAACAAGAACAGCCAGACAACATCAACGAAATGCCAATACCAGGCGGCGGCTTCAAAGCCAAAATGCTGTTGAGGCGTAAAATGTCCCTTTATGGCGCGAACCAAGCAAACCGCTAGAAAGATTGTTCCAATGATCACATGGAAGCCATGAAAACCGGTCGCCATAAAGAAGGTTGACCCATAAATATGCCCACCAAAGGTGAAGGGGGCATCCATATATTCAATCGCTTGAAAGACTGTAAAAGAAATCCC
Organism: Alphaproteobacteria bacterium; assembly: GCA_024280475.1. GTDB lineage: Bacteria > Pseudomonadota > Alphaproteobacteria > Rhizobiales > JAKIUO01 > JAKIUO01. Next base: position 24,596 of record JAJRQA010000269.1, on the reverse strand, counting down.
CAGAATAACAGTCAGGAGAAGGCCAATAATCAATCCCTTGCGATCATCTTTAAGCAAAGCATGATGAGCATAAGTCACCGTGGCACCCGAAGTCAGAAGGATAATGGTATTCAGCAGCGGCAAATGCCAAGGATCAAATGTCCCTTTGAAATAGCCACCATCTGTCTCCGTCACCATGGGAGGCCAATGGCCACCAGTGATCGCTTCACGGCCTTCAAAGCCCATGACACCAGCGCCTGGGAACAAAGCCACATCAAAATAGGCCCAGAACCAGGCAACAAAGAACATCACTTCGGACATGATAAACATGATCATGCCGTAACGCAGATGGATCTGCACCACAGGAGTATGCGCTTTTTCGACTTCTGCTTCGTTGATGATATCGCGCCACCAGACAAACATTGTCACCAGAATCATCAAAAAGCCGACGGCAAAAGGCAGTGAGCCGGTAATACCAAAAACGCCGTCTCCATCATCCAGACTTTTCATCCAGATGATCGCTCCCACAGCAGTAACAAAGGCTGATGCAGCCCCCATAATTGGCCACGGCGACGGGTCAATCAAATGATAGTCGTGATATTTATGCTCGCTGTTCGACATAGGTTTAATTCCTCTCCCTTTAGGCCCGTCTGCAAATTGCACAGATAGGCTGTTCTTTTTCTTGTGATCGCTACCGCGTTACAGCGGCTCGTTCGCATTACTTGTTTTAATTTGTGTTGTTTTCTGATTTTTCACTTGGAAAAATGTGTATGAGAGGGTGATCTCTTTCACACCAATCGTATCAGGGTCGGTTAGAATGTCAGGATCGATAAAGAAACTGACCGGCATATCGACACTTTCCCCAGGTTGCAAGGTCTGCTCGGTAAAACAAAAGCAGGCAATTTTATTGAAATAACTGCCAGCAATTGCAGGCGTGACATTAAACGTAGCCGTCCCCGTAATGGGTTTATCGCTCTTGTTTATAGCCTGATAAAAAGCCAGTTTTTCTTCACCAATTTTCAGCACCATCGAACGCTGCGCTGGCTTGAACTGCCAATCCAGATCACGAGAGATATTAGCGTCAAAACGCACCAATATGGATTTATCGGATGCCGTTGCAGGAGCCGCTTTTGCACGCTGCGTGGTGCCGGCATATCCGGTAACCTGACAAAATATTTTGTACAATGGAACAGCCGCATAGGACAAACCCAGCATCGATACCACAATCCCGGCCAGCATCAAGCCGACAACATTATGGTTCGCCGCTTTTGTCGGCGAGCTGCCTCCAGTATCCTGAGGCGATTTGTTTGTTACTTGTGGGTCAGGTGAAGACATTTTTATTTATTGCCCTGCCCCGCGCCAGCTTTTTGAGGAGCAGCAGCTTTGGATGTTGATGTCGAGACCGGTTTGCCGCTCTGCACTGCGCCCCTTGATTCCATGCTCATCCGTTTGGCAACATTACCTTGCAGTTTAACGATGGTCACAATGTAGAACGAGGCGACCAGCACCAGCAAAACAAGCCCGATGACGATGGAATTCTTGCGCCTTGCGCGTCCCTCTTGGAGGGTCATGGGAGTAAAAGAAGTCATGGCGATTTTTCCCTGAACTAACTTGCGATTGGATATAAAATGCCGAATGTATGCTCAATTAAAAGCGTACAAAACAGAGCAAAAAGATAGAAGATCGAATAGGCGAACAGTTTTTTGGCGCTACGATCAGCTACCGCTCCTTCACGGTTGCAATAGACCTTGTAAGCCAGCCATAAAAACATGCCGCCCAAGGCGCTCGCCACGACCCCGTAAATGATGCCACCAAGAGCAAGTGGCAAAGGCAGCAATGTCACAGGTATCAGCAGCAAGCTATAGAGCATGATCTGTCGGCGGGTTTCATCTGGACCAGCGACAACTGGCAACATGGGCACATTGGCGCGCTTGTAATCATCAGAACGATAAAGCGCCAAAGCCCAAAAATGCGGCGGTGTCCACATGAAAATGATGAGAAACAACACAATGCTATCAACGCTCACGGTTCCCGTCACAGAGGCCCAGCCGATCATCGGAGGAAAAGCTCCGGCGGCACCACCAATGACAATATTATGTGGCGTGCGCCGTTTCAGGCCCATTGTATAAACAAACAGATAATAGGCAATCGTCATGGCAAGCAGACCAGCTGCCACCCAATTGACCATAACGCCTAGACAAAGCACGGAACCGGCAGAAAAAATGCCGCCAAATACCAAGGCTTCACCTTCGGTCACACGGCCTGCAGGGATAGGGCGCTTGATGGTTCGTTGCATCAAGCGATCAATATCGGCGTCGTACCACATATTAAGAGCGCCCGAAGCTCCCGCACCAATGGCGATCAGCATCACAGCAAAAAACCCGATAACCGGATGGATTGAGCCTGGTGCAGCCATCAAGCCCACTAACCCAGTAAACACCACCAATGACATCACCCTTGGTTTCATCAAGGCAAAATAATCACTCGCATCTCCACCAGTGGTGAGGGAGGCTTTATGGGTTTCATCGCCAAGAGTTACGCCTAAATCAGCCATCTCATTCTTTCTACTAAGTTCAATTCAAGGGCCATTGCCAAATCCAGATGATACGTGGAATTCCAGCAATGGCTCTTGTTGTCGAGGGAGGTTATTTAACCACTGGCAGTTTCTCAAAGGCATGGAACGCAGGAGGAGACGACACCGTCCATTCCAGAGTTGTTGCCCCTTCACCCCAAGGATTATCTCCAACTTTTTGCTTACGCACAAAGGCCAGAACCATAGCAAAGAAGAACACAGCCATGGAGGCAATCGAAATCCATGCACCAACCGTCGAGATCATGTTCCAACCTGCAAACGCATCAGGATAGTCCGCATGGCGACGAGCCATACCGGCCATTCCAGAGAAATGCTGCGGGAAGAAGGTCACATTGACGCCGATAAACATCAGCCAGAAATGTATTTTTCCAAGCGTTTCATTATACATATAACCGGTCATTTTTGGGAACCAGTAGTACCAGCCGGCGAATAATGTAAACAGAGCGCCAATTGACATGGTGTAATGGAAATGGGCCACCACATACACGGTATCATGGAAGGCTCTGTCAATGCCTGGATTGGCCAGGACAACCCCGGTTACACCGCCAACGGTGAACAAGAAGATGAAGCCAATCGAAAACAGCATGGGAGTGGGGAAACGAACAGATCCGCCCCACATGGTAGCGATCCATGAGAAAATCTTGATGCCTGTTGGCACCGCGATGACCATAGTTGCCGCGAGGAAGTAAGCCTGCGTATCGAGCGAGAGCCCTGCTGTATACATGTGATGGGCCCACACAACGAACCCAACTGCGCCAATCGCCACCATGGCATAGGCCATCGGAAGATAGTCAAATACCGGTTTTTTCGAGAAGGTCGAGATGACCTGTGACACGATGCCAAAGCCTGGCACGATGATCACATAAACTTCGGGATGACCAAAAAACCAGAACAAATGCTGATACAAAATGGGGTCGCCGCCGCCAGCTGGATCAAAAAACGTCGTGCCAAAGTTACGGTCTGTCAGCAGCATGGTGATGGCGCCGGCCAGAACTGGCAAGGCCAGCAGCAGCAAGAAGGCCGTCACCAGAATTGACCAGACAAACAATGGCATTTTATGCAATGTCATGCCCGGCGTCCGCATATTGAAAATGGTGGTAATGAAGTTGATTGATGAGAGGATCGAAGAAGCGCCCGCAAGATGTAAAGCCAGAATAGCGAAATCCACAGCAGGTCCAGGATGGCCACTTGTTGAATGTGGCGGGTAAGCCGTCCAACCGACGCCTGCACCATTCATCCCTGATGGTCCCTCAACAAACATAGAGAGAATCAGCAAACTAAGCGCTGGTGGCAGCAACCAGAAAGAAATATTATTCAAGCGAGGAAATGCCATATCCGGCGCACCGATCATCAAAGGCACAAACCAGTTACCAAACCCACCAAACAGCGCGGGCATGATCATGAAGAAGATCATGATCAAACCATGGGCCGTGCTAAAAACGTTGAACATGTGTGGATCAGAGAAAATCTGCATGCCAGGTTCGGCCAGCTCGGCGCGAATACCCATGGACAAAAAGCCACCAATGGTGCCGCCAACCATGGCGAAAAGCAAATAGAGTGTGCCAATGTCTTTGTGATTGGTTGAAAACAGCCAGCGTTTGAAAAAGCCTGGTTTGTGATCATGATCATGATGATCTGCTGTGTGAGCCTGTGTGCTCATTATAATCCCTCTTTCGTTTAAACTATTATTATTCACCAAAGGCAACGCCCGTGATGGGCGACCCCTGGTCTGTGGTTTATCTATTGATGCTGGCGTTAGTCGAAGCAGCTAGCTGTGTATCTCTGGCTTTTTTACCCTGCGGCTCGCTGGAAGCAAATTCCTTTTTGGCCTTGGCCAACCAGGTTGCATAATCAGCTTCACTCAAAACCTTTACACCGATCGGCATATAAGCGTGGTCTTTGCCACACAATTCTGAACACTGGCCATAATAGGTGCCAATAGTATCGGCATTGAACCAGGCTCGAATAACGCGCCCGGGTACGGCATCAACCCTAACACCAAATGCCGGGATCGCCCAGTTATGAAGAACGTCCGAAGCGGTTATGAGCATTTCGACATTCTTGTTAACCGGCACTACAACATAATTATCAACCGCGAGAACCCGCGGCGCGCCATCGGGGCCTGGGATCGGCTTATTGTCATCATCGCGCAGCATAAGCTGGTCAAAAGACATACCGCCCTGATCTGGGTACTCATATGACCAGTACCACTGATTCCCCGTCGCCTTGATCACAAGATCAGCCTTGGGAAAGGAATATTGTGCGAACAAAAGACGAAATGATGGAATACAAATGACCAGAAGGATCAGAATTGGCACGATGGTCCAGATCACCTCAATGGTTGTATTATGAGTCGTCTTGGATGGAACAGGATTAGCTTTTTCGTTGAATTTCAACATAATGTAAGCCAACAATCCCATCACAAATAATGAGACCAATGTGATAACGATCATCAAAAAGTTATGAAATGACTCGATCTGGCGAGCAATCGCTGTCACAGGTTCCTGAAAACCAATCTGCCAGGGAGTTGGTGCTCCTACTGCTGCCTGCACAGCATCAGCCAACAGCACCGAAAAAATTGCCGCCGTTAAAATCGAACCTATCCCTTTGAAAACAGCAGAATTCTGCTGCCCCCCTTTCAAACGGTTTCTCATGCTTTTCTAAACTCCCTCTTTCTATTGTTCTTTTTAAAAGCGATTATCGATTTTGCAATAGCTGATCAACGAAAACGGATACCCGGCTCCCAGTCGACCAACCACCCACTCCAAAAGTCCTCGCCATGAGGGGCTTGTGGTGCAGATCCGCAACCGACTTGCTCTAACAAAGCTATAATTCTCTTATAAGTATTCATACTTATTTGCGTCCTTCATAACATTGCAAACCGCTCAAATCAACGCCATTGAACGGCCAATCGAACAGTTTCTTACCAATTGCAGAGTTGCTAATCGCTCTTCCAATCCCTATTTCCGCCTCGTTTGCCCGCGACAGTCTCTATGACAATTTCGCTGCCATTTTGATGAGATATGTTGACACTCGTCGAACAATCGAGTGAAACCTTGGCTGGAAAACTCAACGTGCCAGTTCGACCAATCAATCTAAAGGACCTTTCACTGATGCCCATGAAGCTCTCTTCTTTTTTGCGCAGGTTCAGCGGCCTGATGGCGCTCATATTCCTGGTCACTGCTGGTGTTCAAATGGATGTTGCCAAAGCGCAGCTGGCTGGTGGCAAAGTGAAGGCAACCATCGGCGCCTGGCAAATCAGCTGCGGGCGACCACCGGGATCAAAAGTTGAAAAATGTGCCGCTGTGCAAAGCGTTACAGCCGAAGACCGACCCAATGTCGGATTGACGGTAATCTTTCAAAAGTCCTTGTCCAGCAACAAACAAATGCTACTAGTCGTCGCCCCGCTCGGAGTTTTGCTGCCCACCGGACTCGGCCTTATTATTGATGGCAAGGATGTGGGCCGAGTGCCCTTTTTACGCTGCGGAAAAATTGGTTGTTTTGCGGAAGCCGTGGTCCCCAAAAAACTGGCTACAAAGTTCCAGAATGGCAAAACGGCACTCTTTACAATTTTCCAGACACCTGAAGAAGGCATCGCCATTCCCATTGCCCTGAATGGCTTTACCAAAGCCTTGAAAAACATCAAATAGAGAACTTCCCCACTCCTCAAGCTGCTTACAAGGGGAGCAGCATAGTGACACTGTGTCGCAGCATGCCAAAGAGCCCGATGCAGTTAAGCACGGGCCCTTGAATTTTTTTCATGTTTCTTTTCTATGAAGCGCTCGCTCGATCGCCGTTCAGATATTTCTGAGAATTGTATGCTCTTCCACCACTTCGAAACTCCAGCGGCCATCCCTACGGACCCAGTGAAGCTCGGGTCGTGAGCGCGAGGGAGCGATGGTTTCTTCCCGCCTTTTAACCTGACCTGGTATTTGTTCGGGTATTGATCTTTGCGATTGCATGGGTATTTGGGCCGGCTTGCCAATTGCTCCTGCTGTTCGCCACTCCCAGCGATTGCCAATTTTCGACCAGCGCCCGATTTCATCTGCCAACGCTGCCCTTAGCGCTTTCTTTTTGACTTTCCGTCTCCTCGAAGGCGTAATGGAGGCCGTTGTAGTCGGCGCTGCGCGTTGCCGCTTGTTCGTCTTCAGCCTGGTAATTTTACTGATTTTCAGGAAATGCCAGCGGCCATTCTTCTTGGTCCAATGCCCTGTCAGCTGATTGCCGTGCATATTGAAGGTCATCTGCTGATTGGTGACAGATGCATTGGCAGGTAAATATTGGCCAACCAGCCCCAGCACGCCAAACCAGCCCGCCAAAGAGATAACAACAAAGGTCAGTCTTCTCTCTCTGTAAAAAAACGCTCTACTCATCACAAACCCTCACATACACAACAACAACATATATTTACTTTGATTATTTATACATATTAATCAAAAAGATAGCCTTAATAAGCGACTTAACACCTGGTAAATACATGATTTTTTTGGGGATTTTCTGATAATTTCTACGTATACCCAAGTAACGCTCTATTATGCTTTGTTTTCAGAGTGTTGTGATTGCGCAGAATAAACCGGTTCGCAAAACGTCAATAGCGTCGCAGATTGCGCCGACTGGGGGTCTGTTCGGCACAATTGACGCCCTGCACAAGGGAATGATTTTCAGACAAGCTCCCCCTTAGGAGAAGCGGTTGCTCTTGGGAAAACCTTTGGGGGCTGGTTTTCCTGCCTGGGCGCGCGTTCCTTGCCACTCTTTTAGATCGCTTAGAGTAAAAGTGCGCCTGGCGGCATCGAGCCAGGTCAGGCCCACCGTGCTGTCATAGGTCTTAATATCGCTAAGTCCGCCACCATCACGTTTGCCATAGCGCTGCAGGCGAACACCACGCCCCCTCGTCATTTCGTTAAGCTCACTAAGCTTGAAAAGTAGCAATTTGCGATTATCCCCCATCACGGCAACGCTGTCACCAGAGACAAACGTGCAAACATGCGCCTCTTCGTCGGCTTTGACATTGAGGACCTGTTTGCCCTTACGGGTGTTGGCAACAATGTTTTTCTCTTCGACGATAAAACCATTGCCAACATTTGAAGCAACCAGCAATTTGCGCTTTGGATCATGCACATGCATATCGATAAAGTCATGACCTTCATCAAGGTCAATCATTAAGCGCACAGGTTCGCCATGCCCTCGCCCACCGGGCAATTGGGAGGCGTCCAGGGTAAAGAATTTACCTGCCGTCGTGAACAAGATGATCTTGTCGGTGGTATAGGCTGGCAGCACGCATTTCAGCTTGTCGCCATCCTTGAACTGCAAGCCATCGGAGCTTTCCATATGCCCGCGCAAGGCTCTGATCCAGCCCATTTTCGACAATACAATGGTCACGGGTTCTTTTTCGATCATCGCGGCTTCAAGATCGACATCAATATCAGGGAGGTCAGCAAATTTCGAGCGGCGACGACCCAGCTCGCTATCTTTGCCAAACTCCTTGCGGGTTTCGCGGATCTCATTGGAGATTTTCTGCCATTGATCCGTCTCACTTGCTAACAAAGCCAACAGCTCGTCGCGCTCTTTGGAAAGCGCGTCATTTTCCTTGTTGATCTCGATTTCCTGCAGCTTGTTCAAAGCGCGCAGGCGCATATTGAGGATCGCCTCAACCTGTATCTCCGACAATTCGAAGGTCTTGATCAACTGTTCTTTGGGCTTGTCTTCAAAGCGGATGATGCGGATCACTTCATCAATATTGAGATAGGCAATCAGCAATCCGGCCAGCACTTCAAGGCGATGTTCGATTTTCGCCAATCGGAAATTGGTGCGGCGCACCAGCACCACTTTGCGATGATCGAGCCATTCTTGCAAAACCTGCTTGATACCCAAGACATTTGGCACCTGGCCGCGCGACAGCACATTCATATTGAGGCTGATACGGTTCTCCAAGTCGGTAAGCCGGAACAGACTCTCCATCAATACAACCGGATCGGTATTGCGCGACTTGGGTTCCAGCACAAGACGAATATCTTCGGCAGACTCGTCGAGAATATCTCCCAGCAATGGCAGTTTCTTGGCGATCATCAGATCAGCCATTTTTTCGATCAAGCGGCTTTTTTGCACCTGATAGGGAATTTCAGTGACGACAATCTGCCAACCGCCGCGTGGCAATTTTTCGACTTCCCAGACGGAGCGCACCCGAAACGCCCCGCGCCCGGTTTTATATGTTTCGATAATGCTCTCGCGGCTGTCCACCAGAATACCGCCGGTCGGTAGATCAGGACCGGGAATGAAATCGACAATTTTTTCGATGCCCGCATTGGGGAACTTGATGAGATGCAGGGCGGCATCGCACAGCTCCCCGACATTGTGCGGCGGGATATTTGTCGCCATGCCCACCGCAATGCCGGAGGAGCCATTGGCTAACAGATTAGGGAAATTGGATGGCAGAACGGTGGGTTCGCTCCCCTCACCGTCATAGGTCTCACGAAAATCGACACAGTCTTCTTCGATGCCTTCCAGCAATTTGCCGGCAACCGCGGTCATGCGCGCTTCGGTATAACGCATGGCCGCAGCGTTATCGCCATCGACATTACCGAAATTTCCCTGCCCATCGACCAGCGGGAAGCGTACTGCGAAATCTTGAGCGAGACGCACCATCGCATCATAGATCGATTGATCTCCATGAGGATGATAGCTACCCATGGTCTCACCAACGATCTTGGCGCATTTTTTAAATCGGCCTTCAGGATTAAGCCGCAGCTCATGCATCGCGTAAAGCAAACGCCGATGCACTGGCTTTAGACCATCGCGCACGTCAGGCAAAGCCCGGTTCATGATGGTCGACAGGGCATAAGCCAGATAGCGCTCTTCGAGCGCTTCTTTGAGATTGATGACTGGCGAATTGCCGTCAGGGGGTAGAATCGGTTTATCACTCATGCTTTCATGCACTAAAGCAGTTCTGCCATTGTCTCAAGCCCCTACACTGGTCTTTGTGGGAAGTTTTAACAGTTTGTCCCTGAGACAATAGAGACACCGATTGTTCTATCCGCGCGGCGCGAATTGCTATATTGAAGCTAAAAAATCGCCATTTTCTATCAGGGGGCCAAATGTCCGATCCAGAACGCCGTTTCAAATTACTTGTTTGTATCGATGGCTCACCATCTTCTTTTCAGGGATTGCGCTACGCCATAAAATTCAGTGTCGATAACCCCGATACGGATATCGCCCTGCTCTATGTGCGCCCCGCTGACAGTGGCGGTAGCTCCGAGGGGCTGAACATGACGCTGGCAAGAGAAAACATGCTCGATTGGGATCTGGAGCTGCCTGGCTTGAAGAGCCTCAAGAAAGCGCGCAATATTCTACTCGAAAACGGCATTTTGGGCGAAGAGTGGGAAGCCGAAAATATCCACAAGAAATCGCGCGGCTCCCGGCTTGGCGACCATGTGGTAAGCTATTTATGCAAAAAAACAGGGCAGCATATTGGCCTGATCGTGCGCATCGCTACAAGTGTGCTGACAGGTATCCTTGATGAAGCCCATTACGAAAACTATGACATTGTGATTGTCTCGGCCTCTGATGACGATATGACCGGCCTTGGCGCCATTGACAATTATACAGCTATCAGCGTCGCCACTGAGCATAATGGCACCGTCATCTTGTCGCGCGGCCTCGAAGAAGGTCATGGCCATCTGGTCTGCGTTACCAACGACCCCGCTTCCATCAAAATGGCGCTGAAGGATGCCGAGATCGCCACCCGCTGTGGTTGCCCGATCGAACTCTATGCTGTGGCTGAAACAACCGATGACAAAAAACAGACACAAGAGACCTTGGACAATGCCAAAGCGGCCCTCGAAAAGGCTGGATATGCTGTCAATGGCGCTCATATGGATATTGGTGATCCGGTTGGCCGGATCATAGAGAATGGCCAGGATCATTCGTTGATCGTTATGGCCGCTTGTGAGAAATCCATGCTTAAACGCATGTTCCTTGGCAGCATCTCCCACGCCGTACTTAAAAAAGCCAACAGCTCCGTGATGATTATAAGGTAGGTTTGTTTGTCTCTCACGGCTCTGGATGATCTCACGGCTAATCGCGCTAACGCGCGGCCTCCGATGGGGCTGGCAATGCCCGGCGCGTAGTCACGCTTGCCTCCCGATGGTCGAAATTCATTTCCATAACGAAATTTCATACGAATAAAGAATACCGATGTATTCATCGGCAAGGCCGACCGGCCGCCGGGCAATAGCCCGCTCCTCGAAGGCCGCGCAACGCGCGAATAGCCGTGAGAGAAATAATTTATCCGATGTACTCATCGGCAAGGCCAACCGGCCGCCGGGCTTGTAGCCCGCCCCTCGGAGGCCGCGCAACGCGCGAATAGCCGCGAAAGAAATAACCTCTACCCTTTTTCGCGCATCAAGCGGGCTTTTTGGCGGTTCCAGTCGCGGTCTTTGGAGACCTGGCGCTTATCATGAGTTTTCTTGCCTTTGGCTAGGGCCAGATCGAGCTTGACCATGCCGCGTTCATTGAAAAACAGTTTCACCGGCACCAATGTCATGCCCTCGCGGGCAACGGCCATGATAAGCTTGTCGATCTGGCGTTGATGCAAGAGCAGTTTGCGGTGGCGGCGTGGCTCATGATTATTGCGATTGCCAGCTGAATATTGCGGAATATTGCTATTGATCAGCCAGATCGCACCATCTTCATGCGAGGCATAGCTTTCGGCAATATTGGCCTTGCCTTCACGCAGGGACTTGACCTCGGTGCCGGTCAGCACGATGCCCGCCTCAATGACGTCCTCAAAGAAAAAGTTATACCGCGCCTTGCGGTTATCAGCGACAACCTTGCGACCGTCAGGTTTTTTCTTGGCTGCCATATTGTCCCCTTTTTCAAAGTGCGCGTGACGAACAAAAAGCCCTAATTCATTCTCGCGGCGAAACTATGCCATTTCCAGAAGACCAAGCTTGCTGATCGCTGCTTCGACGCTTTGTCTCGTGCCCTCGCTGATTGCGATCAGCGGCAAACGGACATCTGCCTGGCAAAGACCCATGAGCGAGGCGGCATATTTCGCTGGTCCTGGATTTGGTTCAACAAACATCACATCATGGACCGCCAGCAATCGATCCTGATAGGTCAAAGCAGTTTTAAAATCGCCGCTCATGCAGGCTACTTGAAACTCACTGCAAAGCTTTGGAGCTATATTCGATGTCACGGAAATACAGCCATGAGCACCATTTACTGCGCTGGCAAGTGCCATTGGGTCATCTCCAGACAATAGCAGAAAATCGTCGCCAATGGCGGCGCGCTGGCGCGAGATACGCGTCACATCTCCTGTTGCATCCTTGACGCCAACAATATTGGGCATTTTGGCAAGCCGCGTCATCGTCTCAACAGAGATATCCACAGTGCTGCGCCCGGGAATATTGTAGACAATAATCGGGATCTCAACCGCATCATGAATAGCTTTATAATGCTGATACAGCCCTTCTTGAGAGGGCTTGTTATAATAAGGGGCAACAATCAAAGCGCCGTCCGCGCCAACATCCTTGGCGTGCTGCGTATATTCTATCGCATCCAGCGTATTGTTTGAGCCGGTGCCTGCAATCACGGGAACCTGCCCATTGGCCGCTTCAATACAAAGCTCAATGACGCGCTTGTGCTCGGTACGGGTCAAAGTGGGGCTCTCTCCCGTCGTGCCAACTGGCACAAGCCCATGGGTCCCTTGGGCTATTTGCCATTCGACAAATTTTGAAAAAGCCGTTTCATCCAACTCATTGTCTTTGAACGGAGTTATCAGCGCTGTAATCGAGCCCCTGAACATGATCTCTTCTCTCTCTTAAATATGAACCTATCTTTACCCAATGACGAATTACCAGAAACAAAGCAATTTTCAAGCCGTTTTCAAGATGTGCGTCCTCATTTTACACCAATTCAGCAACATCTTAAACGCGATAAAAAAGCGATAATACTGTCTTGTGTCATCGCGAGCAAGCACCACAAACGTCATTTTTTTGACAGAAAAAACAGGCAGAATCACATTGCAAGCTGCATAATTCAGCTTGGGCATTGCACCGGTATAGCGACTTGTAGCATAATCCGTTCCTGATGCAGCGTGAATTTTTTAGATGATTTAGGGGTGGAAATGGGCAATAGGCGAAGATCATCGCGCGGCTTTTTGCCGAGTCTGCATGTGGGGGCTGCTTCACTTGCCATCTTTCTGGCCAGCGCAATGACCAGCGTTGGCGCTAACGCGGGCAATGTCGATCCAATCGCAGCGCTTATAACGGCCAGTAGCACCGTAAAAGCCAAGGCAGCAAAAACCAAAAAAAGCAATCAGACAAAAAACACCAAAAGGTCTGCAAGCAAGAAAAAAGGCGCCACTACAAAAGCTTCCAAACGCAAAGCAAAGCCCGCCGCTGTCAAGGTCGCGGCCACCAAGAAGAAATCATCCGCTGCCCTGCCCCCAGCTCCCACAAGAAACCCGTTACGTGGTTTGGCAAATAAGGCATCAACGCCTCATCAAGCAAATGCAAGGGCAAACACGCCGCCAGCTCCAACCAGAAATGCGTTGATCTCGGACCGCGTCAAGGCGTTGGGCCCCATACTACATCGAGCCGTATCCTCACAAGATATCAAGCTGTTAAAGCAAAGCATGGACTATTCTCTCAAGAGCCGCGCAACAGATGCAAAAGCAGTTTGGGCACGCATTTCGGACCCCGCAGTGCGCAAGCTGGCGCTATGGTATTATCTGCGCAGGGCGTCAGGGATCGCTAATCCCATGACCCAGCACCGCTTTTCACTCAAAAATCAGGACTGGCCAAGCGGTCGCTTGTTGCGTCGGCGTGCCGAGCGGGCCTTGCTGGAAACAGATGCCTCCCCAAAATCCGTGCAGGCGCTCTATAGCAAAACCCCACCCAAATCCGGGATTGGCAAATTTTTACTGGCGCGTGCTTACAAACGCTCCTCGCAACCCAAAAAGGCACTCAAGCTGGCGCGATCGGCCTGGCATGCCCATGCCATCGGTCAAAAAATTGAGAAAAATCTGCTTAAGGAATTTGGCGACAAACTGACCAATGCCGATCATCGGCGCCGCGCAGACCATTTTCTTTACAAAGACAAGCGCCGCTATCTGTCGACCATTCGCCGCGTCAGAAAACACCTTCCCAAGGGGGAGCAAGACAAGATCAATCTGCGGATGGAAGTCATCAAGCGCCGCCTCAATGCGGCTGATAAGGACTATGCTAAAATGGGCCCCAAGGCGTTAAAAGACGCTGGCCTGCTTTTCAACCGTATCCAACTATTGCGACGCAAGGAAAAATTTGACCACTCTCGAAAACTGCTGCGCAAAGCTCCCATTGATGCCAAGGGCATGGTGGAACCAGACGAATGGTGGATCGAGCGGCGCTTGCAGACGCGCTATGCCTTGCGCCACAACAAACCACTGGAAGCTTATAAAATCGCTAGTCGTCACGGTGATATTTCGCGTAAAAACCTGTGTGATGCCGAGTTTCTGGCTGGCTGGATCGCCCTCACCCGCCTGAACAAGATCAAGGCTGCGGCCCGTCATTTTGATATACAACGTAAAAATGCGCGCAGCCGCACCGAAATAGCCAAGGCAGAATACTGGCTGGGCCGCTTGAAACTGAAGCAAAAAGACAGTATTGGTGCGCTGGCCCATTTCGCCGCGTCCGCCAAATATTTCAGAACCTATTACGGCCAGCTCTCCCTGCAATCCATTGAACACAAGGGTCGTATGGGCGGCGCCAAATCTCCCACCCCCAGCCGCCGTGATCTCAAACGATTTTTAGCGCGAGACAGTGTGCAGGCATTGGTCATTACACATAAGGCCGGGTTAACTGGCCTCACACCCTTGTTTTTCAATCATCTCGCCTGGCGCCTCAAAAGCCCGGGAGAAATGATGTTACTGGCCGAACTTGCCTCTCAAATTCATTCAAGGCGCGGCAGTGTCATCACGGGAAAAGTCGGCGTGTATCGGGGCTTTGCCCTTGATCGCTATGCCTATCCCGTCAATGCCTTGCCAAGTTTTGACCAGCTCACCGCAAAGGTAGATACGGCTCTGGTTCTCGCCCTTGCGCGCCAGGAAAGCGAATTTAACGCCAAGGCAAAAAGCCCGGTTGGTGCCCGTGGCATGATGCAGATCATGCCTGCTACCGCCCGTGCCATCGCCCGACAACATAAAGTACGCTATAGCCGCTCAAGGCTGATCAGCGATCCATCCTATAATATCGCGCTCGGCGTCGCCCATTTGCATGATCTCATCAAGAAATATAATGGCTCCTATATTTTACCGCTCGTCGCCTATAATGCAGGGCCTGGACGGGTCAGAGACTGGATCGAAAGCTTTGGTGATCCACGCGACCCCAATGTCGATACGGTCGACTGGATTGAAAGCATCCCGTTCACCGAAACACGGCGCTACGTCCAGCGCATCATGTCCAGCGTGCAGATTTTCCGGTCCCGTATGGATCAAAACAAGCGCCACATCCGGCTGGTTCAAGACATTAATCGAGGTCATCCCAACGCGCCTGCTAAAGACCAGCGCCCGCCCCTGGTGAAAGTCAATTTCACTGCTCAATAAACTATTTTCCCCTCCACATCTCTCAATCTGGAGCGCAGCGACCCGTTTGGCGCGGTTTTCGCATTGCTTGTTAGTGGTTAAAGAAAGCTTGCAGGATAATTCATGGTGAACTCACAGCAAAAGGCGCCCGAATGGAGCGAATTATCGTTTTCCAGTCACGATGGTTTGCGTCTTGTGGGACGCCATTACGAAGCCGTTAGGGTCAAGGGCGCGCGGCGCTCGTCTTGTAAAAAACAACCAAATCCCCTGCTTTGCCTCTCCTCGTTAACCGGCAATAGCGGCGAATTTCACAAACTGGCGCGCTTTTTAACGACACATGCCGAGCATCCCCGAGACGTCTATTGTCTAGACTATCGCGGGCGCGGCGGGTCGGAGAATGATTACACATCAGCCAACTATAATTCCTATGTCGAGCTGCGCGATATTCTGGATTTTCTGGTGGCTTTTGATTTGCCCCATTTCGATATTATCGGGTCGTCACGAGGTGGTATTAACGCGATGTTGATGGCCTCTGTGCGCCCTGCCGGGCTTGGCGCTCTCATCCTCAATGACCTGGGGCCTGTGCTGGAGCCAAGCGGTGTCGCACGCGTCCTTGGCTATCTTGCCAATATGCCCCAACCAACCAGCTGGACAGATGCGACCCAAATCATGCGATCCATGTATGAAACAAGTTTTCCTGCCCTTGATGAAGGCGACTGGAGGGCCTTTGCAGAGCGCTATTACAAGGAGCATGATGGCCAACTGGTCGCCAGCTACGACACGCGTCTGCGACTCACCAGCCGGCATCTTAATCTGCAAAAAACCCTGCCCGATATGTGGGGGCAATATCTGGCCCTGTTCAACCACCCCCTACTGATCATTCGCGGTGAAAACTCTGATATGCTGTCACGCAAAACAGTGGAGCAGATGCGCACCCTGCACTGGCGCTCACGTGCGGTCACCGTGCCGGGGCAAGGTCACGCGCCGCTATTGCGCGATCAACCTTCTTTGCAGACCATTGGCGCCTTTCTTGCCGAACATGATTAACCGCTGGAGTTTCGAGCGGCCCTGGTGCGGTAATAGTCCAGTAAAAAGAGACGTACCGCACTCGACAGGCCGGTTTCGCGGCTTTCCTTGTCAATATCGCCAATCAGCTCTGGTACGGATATTTGCAATTCGCTCGCCACCTCATTCAGCGCCTCATAAAACGGCTCCTCCAAGGAGATACTGGTGCGGTGGCGCTTGATAGTCAGCGAATATTTGCGATTGCCTTTAATCATCCCAGCTTTCTAGCACGAACCTGTGCGCACCGTAAAACCCCTCTCACCATCTCAATATTGTCAGCGTGCTTTTTGCCCTATAAGGTAGAGTTGGACTTGATAGAAAAGAGCACCTGCACCAGCTTATGGTGGGGCGCACAACCTGTTGACCTGGACCATTGGAGCCAGCCACCAGATGAAACTTTTTTCCGCGGGACATAATGGCAGCCTTAGAGCGGGCAAAACGCGCGATTTTACGTGAACGGCCGGTTGCCTGGCGTATGGAATTGCCTGAATGGCATATTTGTTGCTGTGTAAGGGTGTGAAACCAAAACATGCGGATTTCGCGATCTCCATTCGCGAACTCCATATGTGCGGGCATAGTA
This sequence comes from Alphaproteobacteria bacterium, assembly GCA_024280475.1. Lineage (GTDB taxonomy): Bacteria > Pseudomonadota > Alphaproteobacteria > Rhizobiales > JAKIUO01 > JAKIUO01. The sequence goes on along the minus strand of JAJRQA010000269.1, from coordinate 7,820 downwards.
AATAAACCAAGACAGAGCTATTGGCCTGATCTCAAGGAGCGTTGTAAAATGTTGAAGTCGCTATTCGACATCATGTGGTCGGATCTTGCCATTGACCTTGGTACAGCCAATACCCTTGTCTATGCGCCAGGCAAGGGCATCATTCTTGATGAACCCTCCGTTGTTGCCATGTCCACGGGAGGATCGCGCAAAGAAATCATTGCGGTTGGCGAGCAGGCCAAAAACATGATCGGCCGCACCCCCAGAAACATCGAGACTATCCGCCCCATGCAAGATGGCGTCATCGCCGATTTTGTGGCCACCGAAGAAATGATCAAACAGTTTATCAAAATCGTTGTCAGCCGCATGAGCATCGCGTCCCCGCGCATCATGATGTGTGTGCCAGCCAGCGCAACACCGGTAGAAGTGCGGGCAGTATTTGATGCCGCTCTCATGGCCGGTGCCAAAAAAATCTACATCATGCAAGAACCGGTCGCTGCCGCCATTGGTGCCGGGCTGGACATTTCACAGCCTCGCGGCACAATGGTGATTGATATTGGTGGTGGCACAACAGATATAGCCGTGATGTCGCTTGGCGGCGTTATCTCATCGCGCTCGTTTCGCGTCGGCGGGGATGCCATGGATCGCGCCATCATCGATCATATTCGCCACGAACACCAACTCTTGATCGGTCGCAGCAATGCCGAAATCATCAAGAAGGAAGTGGGAACCGCTAGCGTCTCAGATGAAAAAGAAGACGTGGACGTCCACATCAAGGGGCGCAATCTGCGTACCGGCATGCCCTCTGAAATCACCATCGGGCCATCCGACATCGCGACAGCCCTGCAAAGGCCGCTTGAAATAATCGCCGATGAAGTGCAAAAAATTCTCGAAGAACTACCCCCTGAAATCGCCGCCGATATAGCCGACGAAGGTGTCTACCTGACCGGCGGCGGTGCGCTGCTGGACAATATTGATGAGGTCCTCGCCAAAAAGACCGGTGTTGAATTTCATATACCGACCGATCCCTTGCGATGCGTGGTCATTGGCGCGGGGCTGGCTCTTGAAAATATCGAGCAAGTCCCAAATCTTCTGATCGACATTCAATAAACCCGCAAACAGGGATCGAAACTATACAAATATTCCTCAATAGGTTATATTTGAAACAGTAATTGTAGCAGTTAGTTCAACATTATAATGGAATTTGATGATCTTCGTGCCAATGTCTTGCGCCTGGTTCGATCGAGCATTTGGTAAGTATAAAGAGTAACCAGTTAGCGTCATGTTCAGGAAATCAAATCTCGCCAGATATCGCTTGCGCCCACATTCGTTGCAACGCGCGGGAGGATTACGTCTCACAACGGGCTTATCTGGCGTTTTATTATTCGGGCTGGTGCTGATAGCCATTGTCTTGCTTGTGCTTGGCAAGAGCGACAATCGCCAGCTCAAAGACCTGCGCGGCAAAGCACTCGATTTGACCTCTCCCCTTTTACAATTGGCGAGCATCCCGGCAAGCTATATCCAGCGCTCCATTGATCGTTTGCATGATTTTTACGCGAACAATGAAAAGCTTCATCAACTTCGTCTTGAAAACAGGCGGTTGCGGGCCGTCAAGTGGGATGTCGAGCGCCTTGAGCAAAACAATAACAAGCTGAGAGCCTTGCTAAACTCCGCCAAGGAGCCACGCCTTAAATTTGTCTCAGGCCGCATCATATCGGGCAATCCGGGGCTTTTTGGTCAGCATATGCTGGTCAATGTCGGGCGCCGTAATGGCGTCCATGCCGGCTTTGCCGTCATCAATGCCGACGGATTTATCGGCCGTACCTTCGAGACAGGCGGGCGCACCAGCCGTATTTTGCTGATCACCGACAAATCGAGCCGCATCCCTGTCAAAATCGGCAAGCAAGGCATTCGCGGCGTTGCAACCGGTACTGGCTCGCACAGTCCAAAAGTCGACTTTCTTCCTCATAACTCGTCAATCTATGAAGGAGATCTCGTGTTCACATCGGGACATGGCGGTGATCTGCCAAAAGGTCTGCGAATTGGCGTCATCAGAAAAATTGGCGATAAATATCATATTGCGTTGAGCGCAAAAAATGAGGGCACTGAATATGTCAGCATCCTTTATTTTGAACAACCCGGCCTGGCGCGCCGCAATTGATCCTCGTGATTGAGCAAGCTCAAAGGAGGGCTACACAATGTTTGAATACCGTTCTACCGCACTGCTACTCCCTGCTTTCTTGCTGTTGGCTCTACCAGCTTTTGCCGCCTTTCCCTGGCAAATCACTTTTGGGCAAGCCATCGCCTTGCCATTTCTTACTTTGTTGACGATCCTGTTTGGCAGCGTGCGCTATCCAGGGCTGTTTCTGTCTCCCATCGTGTTTATATCTGGCCTCTTGTGTGATCTCTTCACGCGCTCGCCGCTCGGATTTTGGACCTTGTTGTTCCTGCTCACCCTTGCATGCGCGCGCGCAACTACATTGCTCACAGCACAACGCGGCGATCTGGCCACTTACCTTTGCTTGGTAACAGCGCTGATATTCATGACAGCAAGTGTCTGGGGCCTGACCTCGCTCTATCAACTGGCATTTCAGGATGTTCGCCCTACGATTGAGGGCATGCTCATGGCTTTGTTGCTACTTCCGGTTCCCGCCCTGTTATTGGTGGGTCTGGAAAAACTGTTCATTTTCAAGAACGAAAAGATCGCACCAAGATCTTTTGGTTCCCAGCTGCGTTAGGCGAGGGTCGTAAATATGTCTGGGGTGCCTCGTGTCTGACAATAAAAATCACCAATACCGCGCTCAATTTGCCAGCATGGGTCAGCTACACAAAAAAGGCGCGCGCGTTCTCGCCGGGCAAACTGCACGCGGTTCGTCGCGCCGGGCCATAGTGGCATCCAAAGACCCGCAAACAATACAAAACGACCGGTTCACAAGAAGAACCTTTCTGCTGGGAGCTGGAGGCCTTGGGCTGTTTGGGTTACTGGCCAGCAAGCTTTATAATCTGCAAAATATCGAGGGGCGAAAATATAAAAGCCTGGCCGAAGACAATCGCACCGCAACAAGGTTTCTGCCATCCATTCGCGGCAAAATCTATGATCGTACCCAGACCCTGATCGCCTCCAATTCGCAAAACCTGCGTGTCCTGCTGATCCCGGATCAAGCCGACAATATCGCCACCTCCCTAGACCTTTTAACTCGCACCATCCCGATATCCACACGAAAAAAACAAAGAATATTGCGCATCGCGCGGCGCCAAAATCCGCAAATCCCAATTCTGGTCACTGACAATATTGGCTGGCGCCAATTTGCCCGCATCAATGTGCTTGGCAAGCGGATACCTGGTATTGTCAGCGATATCAGCTGGCGGCGGCAATATCATTATGGCGAGGAATTTGCCCATATTGTCGGCCATCTACGCCCGCCAACCGAGTTGCAACTGGCTGCCACGCCGGCCTTGCGCCTGCCGGGCACCCTCGTGGGCGCCAATGGCATCGAGCAGGGCTTTAATGAAGTTTTGCAAGGTAAACCGGGCCGACAAGAACTTGAGGTCAATGCCCGTGGTCGCAACATCAAGGCGCTCGGCGAGAAGCCCGCCACCAATGGCGCCGATCTTTATCTGACAATCGATCATGTGTTGCAGCAGCGTATTTTGAAACGTCTGTCCCCCTATCGGCGCGCGGCCGTGGTGGCGATCGATGTCAATAGCGGCGATGTGGTTGCCATGTGTTCCACCCCCACATTCGATCCCAATGTGCTCACCCATCCAATTGACGAAAAGCGCTGGCGAGAGCTTAAAAATGCTACTGATAATCCCTTGAGCGACAAGGCCACAAGGGGCCAGTATCCGCCCGGTTCGACCTTTAAAATGGTCACGGCTCTGGCAGGGCTTGAAGCAGGCGTCATCACCCCCAAAACCAAGTTTAAATGCACGGGAGTGATGGAATGGCACAAGCATAAATTCCATTGCTGGAACCGCTCTGGGCATGGGTATATGCGCCTTCACAAAGCCCTCAAACAAAGTTGCGATGTGTTTTTCTATCAAACCGCCCGCAAGGTTGGTATTCGCCGCCTTGCAGCGATGGCGCATAAGCTTGGACTGGGCGAAGTTTATGATTGCGGCCTACCGGGCCAAAAGGCCGGGCTGATCCCCGATCCCGACTGGAAGCAGGTGATCAAGCGGCGCATCTGGTTTGGCGGAGAAACAGTGCTGGCCGGCATTGGTCAAGGCTATGTGCTGACCACGCCGCTGCAGTTGGCTGTCATGACGGCACGCCTTGCCACCGGGCGTAAAGTGGAGCCGCGCCTTGCGCACACTAAAGACAAGGCGCCAAGGCTCGTACCGCGCAAACTCGATATCAATGAAAACTCGCTCAAGCTGATCCGCAAAGCCATGACCGGCGTCATCAATGATCGCGATGGCACCGGGCCAAAAGCAGCGCTTGGTTGGCCGGGTTTACAAATGGCTGGTAAAACAGGCACCTCCCAGGTGCGTAGCAATCGAGCGATCAAGGCGGGACAAAAGCTCGAATGGAAATATCTGGACCATGCTCTGTTTGTCGCCTTCGCCCCTGCCAGCAATCCCCGTTATGCAATCTCCGTGATCATTGAACATGGCCAAAGTGGCGGCAAAGTCGCAGGTCCCGTCGCGCGCGATGTGATGAAAATGCTGCTGATCCGCGATCCAGTGCAACGGCTTTCGCAAGCCTCACTGCCCGACCCGACAATCCCCGCCAATAACACCCCCCACTCAACAAACGAGAGGGATGATTTGTGAGTAACGCATCGCTACCATTGCCAATTTTGCGAAAGCTTACGCGATTACCGTGGGTATTTCTAACAATCATATCTCTGATCGCCGGCATTGGTATCTTGACCTTGCAATCCATTCAGACAAACAATGTGGCGATCTATGCCGATCAACAGCTCATTCGCTATTTGATTGCCCTCGCCGCCCTCATTACAATTGCCATGGTGCCACCTGTTATCTGGATGCGCCTGAGCTATCCGCTGTTCGCACTGGCAATACTGCTCGTCTTACTCGTGCCGCTGATCGGCGTCAGCCCGCCCGGCGCCGGTGCCAAACGCTGGCTCATGCTGTTTGGGGTCAGCCTGCAACCATCGGAATTCCTCAAAATTACCCTTGTTCTGGCACTGGCCCGCTACTTCCACTTCGCTCCTGCGGATAAAATTTCTCACCCGCTTTATCTGATCGCTCCGGCCTTGATGATCCTCGCGCCTTTATTGCCAATTTTCCTGCAGCCTGATCTTGGCACCGCCATGATGGTCGCCATGATCGGGGCGGGAATGGTCTTTCTGGCTGGCGTCAACGCCCTTTATTTCATCACCGCGATTGGCGGGTTCATTGCGGTGCTGCCGATCTTGTGGGCCAATTTACTACCCTATCAGCGCGAACGCATTTTCACCTATCTTGATCCAGAACGCGATCCGCTGGGCGCTGGCTATCATTTGCTGCAATCAAAAATCGCCATCGGTTCTGCTGACATGTGGGGCAAGGGCGCCATGCAAGGTACCCAGAGCCAACTCAATTTCCTACCCGAAAAACACACCGATTTCATTTTCGCCATGTTCACCGAAGAACGCGGCTTCATGGGAGCAATGGGGCTGATGGGGCTTTATATGGCGTGCTTTGGCCTGTTATCGCTCATGGCCTTACGCACAAAAAATCTCTATGGCCGGCTGGTCATTAGCGGCATGGCTTTGACCCTGTTTTTATATGTGTTCATCAATATGGGCATGGTAATGGGCATGTTGCCCGTCGTTGGTGTGCCCCTGCCCTTGATGTCATATGGCGGCACCAGCATCGCCTCGATCATGTTTGGCCTTGGCATCGCCATCAGCACCTATGTGCATCGCTCAAACAAAGCTTGATTTCTTTCGCTAAAAGCACAACATTCCCAACAATTCATGTCCTCACTCAAACCAATACAGGTAAAAGAACTATGTCACTGTTTAACCCCAAAAGCTGGTTTGATCGCTCACCCGTTGTGCCTGTGCTGCGCCTCTCGGGTGCCATTGGGATCAGCTCGCCTCTGTCCCCTGGGCTTAATCTGGCCAGCCTTGCCGAGCAGATCGAAAAAGCCTTTTCGGTCAAAAACGCCAAGGCCGTCGCACTGCAGATCAATTCACCCGGCGGCTCTCCGGTGCAATCCAAACTGATCTTTAATCGCATCCGCGCGCTGGCTCAAGAAAACGATATCCCGGTCTATAGTTTTGTCGAAGACGTGGCCGCTTCGGGGGGCTACTGGCTGGCCCTTGCTGGTGATGAAGTCTATGCTGATGACAGCTCGATCCTTGGCTCTATTGGCGTTATTTCGGCTGGTTTTGGTTTTCATAAAGCCATTGAAAAAGTCGGTGTTGAGCGCCGCGTTTACACGGCTGGGGAACGCAAGATGAGCCTTGATCCCTTTGCCCCTGAACAGCCAGAAGAAATTGTCCGTCTCAAAGCCTTGCAAAAAGATATTCATCAAGCTTTTCGTGCGCTTGTCGAAGACCGGCGCGGTGACAAAATTGCGCAAGCTGGAGACATGTTGTTTACCGGCGAATTCTGGAGCGGCACCAAGGCCGTCGAGCTTGGCCTGATCGACGGGCTGGGTGATCTGCGATTGATAATGCGCCGAAAATTTGGTGACAAGGTCAACCTGAAGCTCATTTCTCCCAAGCGCGGCCTGTTCAAGCGCGCTGGCATCGGTAATGTTCTACCATCGAGCCAGATGCTCACAGCAGGTCTCACAGATGATGTGCTCTCAACCCTTGAAGCGCGCGCCCTTTGGTCACGTTTTGGCCTATAGTGCCAGTTATACCAAGTCGCATTAGTGTGCTTAATGGTCATCGATGTTAGAGGACAATCATTCATGCCCCAACTACTCATATTGGCAGCGATTGGTGCTGGCGCCTATTTTGGCGGTAAATGGATCAGTAAAAAGGCCCGTAAATTTACCGCCAACATGGAAAAGGCCACAAAAGTTGCCAAAACCAGCGCCAAACAAAAACCCGGCAATATTTCGCGCCAGGACGCCCAGGAACTCAAAAAAGATCCCAAAACCGGCGTCTACCATATCGATGATGATTAAGAGCGAGACTCCAATGTTTTGCAGTACAACTCACGGCGATTTTCAGAACCATCCTACCCCTCCGCTTGTCATCCCCGCGAAGGCGGGGAACCATACTCACAGATCTGACAGAACAGTATCCAAACTCGACGATGGCCCAGCGCTATATTGACAATTCAGGGATTATGGATCCCCGCCTTCGCGGGGATGACACTGTATGAAATTACGGAGACTATCATTTTTGCGAACAGCTATTTCAAAAATCCCCAAGGAAACCCATGCGCATAAAACTCAATGAAGACCGCAAAAGCGAGATCGTGCGCGCCCTCATGGGTTATTTCTCAAGCGAATTTGATGAGGAAATCAGCGAATTTCGGGCCCAAGAGCTGGTCGAATTCATGCTCAAGCAAATCGGCCCCTCGCAATATAATCAGGCCATCCAGGACGCCCGCAAATATATGCAAGAAAAGCTCGAAGACCTCGACACCGAGTTCTTTGAACCAGATGATTTGTAGACCAAGCGGCTCGTCAATTTCCCTCATTGCCCACACCCCTCTCAACGCTAAAGCAATATAAGTCTTTAATTTACCTTTTTGATTGCATATATTGCAGTTGCCGGACTTGTTCCGGATATGGCGATAAACTGTGATCGTAATAAACCATTCGGACCCGGGGGCGGTACCCGGCGCCTCCACCAAGTGCGGTTTGGCCCAAAAGCCTAGCGCAGAACAGCGGCTCAAACCGCAGTTGATGGGGGCGAAATAGGATC
>JAJRQA010000268.1 GCA_024280475.1 Alphaproteobacteria bacterium | reverse complement strand
TGGTGCTGGGTTTTGGTTTTTTATGGTCGGACCTGGTCGCCTATATCGTGGGTATCAGCCTTGGAGCAGCTGGCGAAACCTTCATCAATCGAGTAAGGTGTCGCCAGCTTTTCGCTCAAAGAAGCAGCCCCTATTAGAACCGCATTGTCTGCAGCTCCAGCATTTTGGTCCGTTCACTGGTCAGCCTGGTAAGACAATCGCTATACAGCAGCGGGCGGGTCGAACCGGCACTCCCCAGATTTGAGTACGATTTACAGGCTTTGTTACGATACGATACCCAGGAGCGTTGAGCCTTGCGCAGGGCCTGCTTTTCACCACTGCGCTGGACTTTCATGGCCATACGATAGACGCGGTTCATTCTGCTATCGGTGCTCTTATAGGCATTGTGCGCGCATTTATTCATAGCCGCCTGCGTTGAACGATTGGAACATCCTGCCTGCGCACTCGAAAAACCGAAAAATACCATTGCCATTGTGATGATTAGCGTTCTCATGATCTTCGTCCTTTATATCTACCTGTATTTGACCGATCGAGCCGGTCACCCTTCCTAAAATATAGGCGAGTGGCACATTTTTGGGAATAATCAGAGTGCTATCAACCCCCTTCTATAACTATCGAAAGGCGCGTATTTTGATAGTATATGAGGGCCTTCAAAACCGCTTGCGCAATATTACTCGTTTTATCGCTATATTCTAGTCATAGGTGCGCATTAGATCGCGCATTGATCGCCGGGCGCACCGGGCATCAAGCCATTTGGTAATGTATCGGCCGACAAAAGCCGCTTTAGCGATGGCTCCAGATCTTCAAAGCTCTTATAGCCGTGGGTGATCGCCATGAACCCGTCCGCTTCGCTGCCACCAAGCAAGGCAGGAAAAGCGCGGATGCCATTATTGAGCACCAGACTAAAATCATTGGCGAGCTCTGCTGAACACTCGTCTCCCGAAAAAGCCTGTGCAAACTGCTCGCTCGAAAAGCCAAAATCTATGGCCAACTGCATCAGCTGCGAACCATCGGTAAGATCCACCCCATTTTTATAAAAGGCTTCATGAAGTGTTTTCAAAAATGCCAGCTCGCACCCGGGCTCTGCGCGCCTCGCCGCGACAAGCGCCCGGCAAGCCGGTCCCGTGTCATAGACAAAACCATCGCGATCAAAAAATGAATGATCGAATGGCTGCTTTGAACGCTCATGAACATGGCGCCAATGGCTTTCAATATCGTTTTTCATCGCCTGATCCATGGGAACAGTATTGCCAGCCCGCAGTCCACCCATAACGACCTTGATCGGCAAATCTTTGCCAAATTCTTCCGCAATGCGCTCAATGACCGGCGAAAAACCCCAGCACCAGGAACACATGGGATCAGCGAAATAGATCAACTGGCGCTGGCTTTTAGTGGAAGATGACATTTTTACTCCTGCTCACCCGCCACAAGGGCGGCTATTTCACTCAGGATTTATGTTTGGCGGGCACAGGCACCAGATCCCGATCGGCTTCAATCTTTGGCAGCCCCTGCTTGAGCCGCGTCATGATATTGTCAATCTTGAGCCCGCCGCCTTTGCCATGATCCCCACCATAAGGCAGTGTCATAATCGCCGCCCCCATGGCCAATGACCCAAAAGTAATGGTAAATCCAAACGCCAGTAATATAAGTGCCAAAATTGGGTCGGACGCCCCAAACAGGACCGTGCGCAGCCCGCCAATATTGACAAACAGCAACATGCCAAGCGTCACCCAGCCCGCAGCAATGCCCATTACAAGGTGGCGCAAAAGCAGTTTCAGCAAAATCGGCATAATTGATCTCCCGGAAAATGATGTTCTGGTGATTATAGGGGCTTATATTGAGCGATCTCAAGTAAATTCCCAATGACCAAATTGAAGCAGCCCCCCTTGGCAACAACGTCCACAGGCTGTTTGAAGCGGATCATCAACAGGACTTGTCACACTGGTTTGAAACGGTTATACGTTCCACTTGTTCAAGCAACAATAGGGGTTTTGGTGTTCAGGTCTTGGCTTTTGCCCCCTCACACACACCACCCCAATGCCGGTATAGCTCAGATGGTAGAGCGGCTGATTTGTAATCAGTAGGTCCCGAGTTCGATTCTTGGTGCCGGCACCATTTTTCTTATCTCACGGCTAATCCGCGCCAGCGCGGGCCTTCGATGGAGCGGCCTGTTCGGCCGTCGCCAGCTTGGGCTCTGATTGGTGTGTCCTTTTATATCTCACGGCTAATCCGCGCCAGCGCGGGCCTTCGATGGAGCGGCCTGCTCGGTAGTCGCCAAATTGTTGAAGGGAAATTCATCTTAAATCTGTCAGATGTCACCATTGGAAATGCGCCATTCTCAGCAATTCCAAGCCTTTGCAAGGAAAGATTGAGCGGATCCAATCTCTCCTTGCTAGGTGGCGGGGGGCGGTATATTCGCTACGCCTATTCGCCATGAGCACGCACTCTAATTCCCACAACGTGCCCATAAGGTCAACAGTGTGTACGCGGCATTGCAAACTCCATTGACCTTGGAGAAATGTTAGCATTTTTTGACTGTCAGCAATCTTACAAAGGTCGCGTAATTTATTAAGTGCTCAAGATTTTCCCGAGCTGCTAGCGACAGGTGCCCCGAACAGTGTGGAAATTTTGTGATCTATTTTGGAGGATTCCAGGCCCAGTAGAGAGCTGAGCCAACTCCCGCCTGTTGGCTGCAGTCTATTATGAATAATCACCACCGCCTTGCGTGATGTTTCACAAGATTGCTCCCCTTTTGTCTCCTGCATACCATGATCCAGACTGATAATTGCACGCTTGCCATTCAGCAGGAGAATTTGCTGCATCTGGATGGTTTTGTCATAACCAATCAGGGTGCCGCTCGATATGTATTTAATTGTACCTGGCAGCGCATCCTCTGAATCAATAGGATAAACCATTACTTTCATCCCGACCGAAAATGCACCTATCCTTTGTTCTGGGATAGGGATAATCACAACCGGTTGCGTGCAATCGAGAAGTCAAGCTGCGAGGCAATGATCACCGTAATCGCAGCAGCCATCGCTACACAAAAACACGTGTTTTATCAAGATGTGTGTTTTCCGTACCAACGCTGCGAATAAGTTTGGGTCCATAGAGCGCCAATTCGGACGGTAGAATTTCAATGCTTGCATGTTCGCAGTGATACATTTTATTACTCAACTTTTTAATGCTTTTTGAAACAGATCAAAGACGACTAATTCTTTTAAATATCAGCTTGAACTTGCGTTGCCCCGTTTTGGAAACATCGTTGCCAAACAGGCAGAAGACTGAGACGTTTCTGTCGCAAATCTGACAAGCTCGCAAGACAGCAAAGCCACCGATTTTTTACTGGTATGGGTACGATTATGGCGGCAATACAAAACAATCCGCAACCGTTAATTACAGATGCGGATTGTTCGGCTTGAGGGTTTTTCAAAGATAGGTCAGCGCAGTGTTTCATCATCAAATAGATTTGTATTCGACAGCAATACATTAATGAAATGAAATAGGACGTTAAAAATTCATGCGAACGCCTACTTCGATTGTGTAGCGCTCATAATTTTCATTGAAGAACTCTTCATCAACAAATTTACCCAAAAATTCGCCATATATTTCCAGCTGCTCTTTGGGACGATAGCTGGCAGTCGCCTTCAGCGTATATATTGTGTAAAGCAGATCATCACCAAACGGATCCTTGACTTCCTTCTTTCCAGAAAGATGCAGCAAGACGTTGTCGCGTAAAGACCAGTCTGCGCCAAGCGTATAGATTTTCACATCATCAAACACGCCGAATAAAGCAGTTGTTTCAGAAAATTTACGTTCGACGCCTGCGGTAATTTTCAGATTTTCAAACGGCAACCAACGCAAGCGCCCGTCAAAATAGTTACTCATGCCATGCGTAACAAGCTTGTCTTGCGTGAAGCGGCGATTATAGCGCATGCCCAAATCAACACGAAAATCATTCCCCAGTTTGATGCGCGCGCCGCCAATTGTATAATAGCCTCGCGCTTCTCGCGTCAATACAGGGGCGGCAACCTCGTGAAAATAATTTGCATGATATATACCACCAATAAAAAAGGGCTGGACTGGCAGCTGCTTGAGCATAAGTAAATTCAAAGTCGCCTCGGGGCGGTGATAATCAAAAGCCTGATTGCGGGAAATATTGAAAACATCAATGGTTTCACTGCCTATGGCACCATCAGCGCTCGTGTTGAGCTCGGTGTGTATCTTCCCCTTGAGGCGTAGGGAATATTGTTCTTTGCTAATCCTGTAGTCAATGAAACTGTCAAACAGATCGGCTTTCGACAAGGCAATATGATCTCGATAAAAGGAGGCCCCTGCTTTAAGCGTCTGGTTGTCATCAATCTTCAGCCGCCAGCCAAGCGCCGCCTCCAGATCATATCTATTGTTCACATCAAGATTATTGTAGTCAAAATTGCGTATTTTGCCAAAAGAGGAAAAAAGCTGAGGGCCAACATAAGTTTTCCAGCTGAACCCTGCCTCAACCTTGACGAAACCCGAAGCTGTGGGATTGCTGACCAGCCCGTCCAGATTGCTGTCATATCCTGTGGAAACATCCACATAGGGATTAAAGGTCATGGTCCTGCTCGCATCGTCCGTATCACCTGCTTGTGCATTTTTCACAGGCGTGGCGAAGAACAAGACAGCAGCGACAAGGCAAGCCATTGGATAGCTGACAGAATTTAATCTCTTAAACATCAAGGTTCCCTCGACACCTTCTAAATTATGGGCACTCCGCGCATACTGTGCCCATAATCAGTCCCCAGACCCGATCTAACGAAGCGGTCTGATTGTCAGAGTAGAACTTACATTCGCTAACAACAATGCTTCAAAATATGTACGTGAATTTTTGATGGCTAGTTGCGCTCATTATACAACAATAACAATGAATAGGTTACTTGAAATACCAAAATAAATACTTGACACTATCTCCTTTGAGCACAGCGACTTTCAACAAGTTTGCGCCGTCCTTTGAAACGTTGCATCAACATCATTCGCTTGACACAGGCTGCTCCTTTTTTCCGCAAGCCCGATAGCGTATTTGAGCCAATCGCGGCACTCGAACTAAAAAGCTGTCGCGGCTCATTGTCGGATTTCGAAAATCTGTCGGAAGCGGAAACCGTAGAATTTTTCAATTGCTTTGAACCGGTTGATCTGGCTTGTCCTGGCGCCGGCGCGGCCCGTGTTTCACGATTTTGAAACCGATCTCCAGCCATCACTGGTCGATCTGCAACGAACGCCCCCCGTGAGAGAGCCCTGCGCTCCTGCGCCGCAGCAAAACCACAACTGATCTGTAAAGCACAAACGGCTAACAATAAAATTGCAAACATCTGCCATTCAAGATTTTTCAAAGCAATGGTCATGTGTTCTCACCTTGCAAGAGGATACTATTGTAAAAGAAAGCTCCTCTAGCACCCTCACGAAAATATTTCATCCATCAGTAAATGTACGTAATTTCAATATATATCAATATGATAGACAAATATCATCATTGTGTAATAAACAAGCAGCATACGGCTTGGCCAGCAGTCCATAATATTACCTGCCCGTACCTGTCATAAACCTGTCATAAACCTGTCAGCTACCAGACATAGCAAAGCTGCCCGCGCAAAAGACGCGCTCATGCAATGGTTTTTTAGAAACGATCACTATTATCTCGTTTAATAATTTTTTCTGCCAGACTGCCCGACGTTTCACCTCCACCGCTAGTGTCGGCGACATCACCGGCATTGCCTGGACCACGATTGTCACGATCGTCGCGGTCATCATCATCAAGTCCAAGGTCATTTTGTATACGATCCACACGATCATTTCCATGACCACTACTACCGCTACCATGGCCGCTATCATCGTCATCTCGACCGCCACCTTCATTGTCAATACGCCGGTCATCCGAACCATCACCCACATCATTGCGATCTTCTTTGGTGCGCCCATCGCCCTCTTTGCCCTTGCCGCTTTTAGCGAAAACAACCTCGTCAAAAACGATGGCCGTTACTCCAACAAAACCAAATGCCAGGGCGCCAGCGAGGCTTAGCATAATAAGTCTGTTCATTTTTAACTCCGAATCAGAAGTAGTTCTCCACCCCAATAGTTTAGCATGGATGAGATTATCTTGACAGTTACCTTAGCGCGCGATGATCCCCACTGACAGTTGCAAATATGTCATAACACCTTGTGAGCACCGGATATTCCGGCAGATAGCAGATGTAAGTTTACTGCAAGGCAGATGTGCTAGAATATTCACGTAAATCACTCCTTGCTGGCATAAGAAAAAATGCCGGTTGACCGCTTACAGTCAAAGCTGGTGCAACGTTAGTATTCGTCATCATGGAAAGAAACATCAATATCGGGGTCAGAATGGTACAATTCTCGACATTGCCAACAATCTCAATAGTGGTTTTGACAGCACTGATGGTGTTTTGCGGCCTGTCACCCGTTTTGGCCAGTGACCGTTTTGGAGAAAGTGATCAAGGGCGAGCCTATTCAGGTGTGAAAAGCGGAAAGCTCCTGCCGCTCTCCAAAGCCTTGTCTAAAGCACGCCGCAAGGTAAAGGGCCGTGTCACTAATATCGCCCTTATCAGACGAGGTGGTCGACAGGTCTACCGCGTCAAAATACTCAAGACAAACGGACACCTGGTAACCCTTTTTGTGAATGCTGGAGGAAAATCCGCAAAATCGAGAAAAACCAGAAAACGCAAGGGCCGAAAATCAAAGCAGGCGGGGCGCGCTGGCAATTCTTCGCGCAGCAACCAAGATTCCAACTCTGGCTCTTCGAGGAGCGGGCGTTCGGGTCGCGGCAATCGGGACAATGACGATTTTGGAGATCGAGATGAAAATCATGGTAGTCGAGGACGAGGGCATAATCGCCGAGGACGTGATCACTAGCTTGCAAAAATCTGGCTATATGGTCGATCACAGCACTGACGGTGAAGATGCCTGGATTAGAGGCGATACCGAAAATTATGACGCGATCGTACTGGATCTGGGTCTTCCCTCTCTTGATGGCCTGACCATCTTGAAACGCTGGAGAGCCGCCGAATGTACGACTCCCGTCATTATCCTGACGGTAAGAGACAACTGGACGGAAAGAGTTGCAGGCATTAACGCAGGGGCTGACGATTACCTCACCAAACCTTTCGTCATGGAAGAGCTTCTAGCTCGGCTGCGAGCCGTTCTGCGCCGCAGTAACGGGCATTCATCTGACATGATCAGCCTAAGTTCGCTGCTGCTGGATACCAGGCAGCAATCCTTGATTATCGAAGATACAACCCACCTATTGACCTCTCTGGAATACAGACTTGTCAGCTATTTTTTTCACCATCAAAACAGAATTATTCCCGGTGCCGAACTTTTAGATCATATTTATGGGGATGAAAGTCTTAGCAACGGGAATGCTCTGGAGGTTCTGGTAGCCCGCCTGCGGCGCAAACTTGGCAAAGAAAAAATCAAGACACGAAGAGGTCAGGGATATTGGATGTCCGACACAGACTAAAGGAAATGAAATCACTGCGTTCGCGCATGATTATCATCACGTCCATTTTTCTACCCTTCGTCCTTGGCATAACAGGTGCCGGTCTGGTGACGCTCATCGAGCGAGCTTTCACAAATATTCTCGCAAAGGAATTAATGGCCAATCTTGACCAGCTCACTTCAAGTGTAGAATTTGACAAGAACGGACATCCTTCTATCAAATCCCCCTTTATGGATTTGCGCTTTATCCAGCCCTACGGCGGAAAATACTGGCAAATCTGGAAAAGCGACGTAACCCTTGGCCGGTCACGTTCCTTGTGGGATACGGAAATACAACTGCCACGCCAGCCAAAACTTGGCGCCGGCGCAAAGGAGTACAAATTGCCTGGCCCCGATGGACAGGTTTTGCTGGTTATGGCCACAGCGGTCATATTTGACAATAATAGCGAAAATCCTCGAACAACACGCGACAAAGCAAAATCTTCCCTCGAAGAAACAGTTGCCAAACCCACCGTCTACATCCTTGCCACAGCAACCAACTACAATGATATTCACCAGCTAAAACAAAATATTATACGAGATGTCCTGATCGCTTCCGTAGGACTGATGTCCCTGTTATTACTGACGGCTCTCGCGATTATCAACATTGGACTAAAACCACTTGATAGCCTGCGCAAGCGCGTCGCTGAAATTGTCAATGGTGAAACAAGGCGTATCAAGGGAAACTTGCCAACCGAATTGAGGCCCCTGGTCAGTGAACTCAATAATCTCCTGGCCGCGCAGGAGGAGAGTTTGCGCTCCGCCAGAAACCGCGCATCGGGACTGGCCCATGGACTCAAAACGCCTCTGGCAATCATGACAACCGAAAGCCGGGCCCTGCGCCAAAAAGGGCTGCATCGACAAGCCGATGAAATTGACCTGCAGATCAAAAAAATGCAAAGCCATGTCAAACGCGAGCTGGCCCGTGCACGAGCTCGCGGGACCGGCACCATCAAGAGCAAAAAACTTGATGTAAAACCCGCTCTTAAGGGATTGGTCAGTGTCATGAAACGCCTGCCTGGCGGCGATCACATCGATTGGCAGCTAGAGCTGGATGAGCAGATGGTGAGCTATATCGACGTCGAGGATTTCGACGAAATTGCTGGCAATCTGCTCGATAACGCCCGCAAATGGGCAAAGAAAAAGATACGCATCTCCTGTCGTCAGAGCGAACATCATTTTCGGCTGATCGTCGAGGATGATGGGCCAGGAATCGCTGACAACCAGCAATCAAGGCTGCTTAAAAGAGGTGAAAAACTTGACGGGAGCGTTGAGGGTGACGGTGTCGGCCTTGCCATTGTTCGCGACATGGTTGATTTGTATGAAGGCTCTCTTCGCCTGGAGGCCAGCCAATTGGGTGGCCTTAAGATCGAAGCCTTTTTGACCATCAAACGCTAAAACACAGATCGCCACCCCGGTAAATAAATTACCACATGTAACTTTCCTCACAGACAAGCGATAGCACCAAGCCTATCCATTCCCCGATAGTGCCAATGATTACGACCATATCAATCACGATTTTCACCCTTTTTCTCGCATACTGAACTTTTTTTTAAGAGCGGGGGAATATTTCACATGCGCCGGTCGTTAATAGATTGAGAGGGCAAAAAAGCAGTCTCTTTGATAATATTCAATGAGGAGTTCGAAATGAAATTCAAATCAATCGCAACGATGTCAATTGCATTGGTATCGCTTGGTTTCGTCGGGTTTGGCGCGAGAGGACTGGTCGCCAATCTTTCCGGCGGCGTAACGACTGTAAAAGCTGACACCATGACCAAGCCGGACGACCCTATTCATGCCCGACAGGAAATGATGGAAACAGTCGGCTTCGCCACCAAAACCGCTGGTGCCATGGTGAAAGGCAAGGTGCCCTATGATGCCAAAAAGGCCGAGCTGGCCATGCGCGCCATCAATGCGGTGGCCTATGGGTTTGGCCACAAATTTCCAGTCAACTCCAAAACCGGCGGCGACACAGAAGCCAAAGAGGAGATTTGGAGCGAATTGGATAATTTCAATCATCTCATTCACGAGATGGAAGAACACAGCGAAAAAGCAGCCAAAGCCGCATCTGGTGGCCTGGAAGCCTTCAAGGTTGAATTCGTCAACACGGTCAAATATTGCAAGCAGTGTCACAAGAAATATCGTGACAAAAAGAAGAAATAACAACTCCACCTTCTGGCACCTAATATCCTGACTGTGCTATGGCTTATGTTGGAGCACAACCAAAAAAGTTCCGGTCCAGTCCATTTTATGCGAATTGATAGTGCATGAAGAAAAAACAGGCGATACTTGGCGAAATACAGCGTTTACGGCGCTATGCGCTGGCCCTTACGGGACGCCGTGAAGATGCTGACGAACTTGTCCAGGACTGTCTGGAGCGTGCCCTTGCCAACCTGGACAAATGGCGCGAGAACGATAATCCGCGCTCCTGGCTGTTTGCCATCATGCACAATCTGTTTATTGATGGCAAACGCCGCGCCGCCAGGCACCCGGTTGAGGTTGACCTTGAAAATGCTGATAAAATAAACCTTAAGGGCCGTGATCCAGCCGCACGAACCATCGACAATTTGGCTCTTAAGCGGGCGCTGGTGCTGCTCTCTCCCGAGCACCGAGAGGTGCTGCTGCTGGTCGGCCTTGAAGGCTTCAGCTACCGAGAAGCCTCAAAGACACTGGACATTCCGGTTGGCACGCTAATGTCCCGCCTGTCGCGAGGGCGCGAAAAAATGAGAGAATTGATGAGCGAAGAGCAGGAAAAGATGAATGCAACTATGATCCGGAGGATCAAATGAGAAATCTCTCCTTTTCAAAAAATGACATCCATCTTTATGTGGACGGCGAAATGCCGCCCGAGGAACAGCTTTTGTTCGAAGCTTTCTTGAAAGAAAATCAGGACATGGCGAAAGAAGTACGCGCCTGCGAGGTTCTCAATGAAAGCCTGCATGGCGCTTTTGACGGTGTGCTTGATGAGCCCATTCCCCCTGCCCTTGAAGCAGCAGTCGTCATCCCTGGTGCGCTAAAATCCTCTTCCCTCCGCTGGCTGCAAGTAGCCGCCAGTATCGCCCTTGTTTCGTTTGGCGCGATGGCAGGCTGGTTTGCACGTGATGGTTTAACCGGATTGATGAACAAACACTCTCATTTTTTGTCCGCAGCCATGAATGCCCATAGCGTCTTTGTACCCGAAGTTCGACATCCCGTAGAGGTTTCGATCAATAATGAAGCCCATCTTTTCAAATGGCTGTCAAAACGTCTTGGTAACCAGGTCAAAGTCCCCGACCTTTCTACCGTTGGCTATAAACTGGTAGGTGGCCGTCTGTTGCCCGGAGAAGGCGGTATCGCCACCGCGCAATTTATGTATGAGGATGCTCACGGCGAGCGTGTGACTTTTTTTATGATGCCCGTATCTGATCAAAAGAACAGCAATTTTCATTATTATAAAGTCAAGAACCTGTCGGCCTATATGTGGACGGATCGGCCCTTCCAATATGCCATGATTGGTGAAATGTCTCGCGATGAACTGCAAAAAATCTGCCAGATCGCCTATGATTTTCTCGAAAGCTAGAGCTTTCCACGGTTCAAATTTTTTTGAACTGCCGAATGGGAAATAACAATAATTGGCCTCCTTCCCCCTTAAAGTACAAGATAAGATGGCCAGGCTGAAGGGGCCATCTTCGTCATCAAGGGCACCCCCGACAAGCGCTTTAATGGTGCCTCAACATAGATATTGACTTTCCAGGCGCAATTGAGGAAACTGCGGCAAATCTTCAAAGGCTTGAACCGAGCCGCCAATCTGGACTTGAGCCAGTGAGGTCAACATCCGTCAGCGAGTTTCGCTCACGGATGGATTTTTGTTTGGAGAATTGGATTAATATGATTGGCAGTTCTGTAAAGAAGGCCCGACAGGCGATAGGACAATAAAACGATACCCTTTCAAGGCCGCACACAGTGTATAATGCCATGAGAGACAAGAACTCCGACCAACGGGAGGCAAGGGCTTTTTTGTTGCACTACCGCTTCGCTGTTTGAGCGCAGATGCCCGCCGGGCACCCTCCTCAAATAGCCGTTAGGCGGTAGGACAATAATAGAGATCCCGTTCCCTCGAAGGCCTGAGCGTAGCAAAGAATAGCCGTGAGAGAAAAGTAACTGAGAGATATAAATGTTTGAAACCCTTTCTGACCGCCTTGCTGGCGTGTTTGACAAGCTGACTGGTCGAGGCGCCCTTTCTGACAAGGACGTCAAAGCCGCCATGCGCGAAGTCCGGCGCGCCCTGCTTGAGGCCGATGTGGCGCTGGAAGTGGTTCGGGGTTTCATCGAAAAGGTCACAGAGCGTGCGGTCGGCCAGGAAGTCGTCAAATCAATCACGCCGGGGCAAATGGTCGTCAAGATCGTCAATGACGAGCTGGTAAAGGTACTTGGCGAAACCGCTGTTCCCATCGATTTGAATGCTGCTGCCCCCGTCCCCATCATGATGGTCGGCCTGCAAGGCTCTGGTAAAACCACCAGCACCGCCAAGATTGCCAAACGTCTCACGGAAAAAGAAAACAAAAAGGTGCTGATGGCCTCCCTCGATACGAGGCGACCAGCGGCGCAACAACAGCTAAAAGTGTTGGGCGAACAAATTGGCGTTGAGACCTTACCGATCATTGAGGGGCAAACTCCCCAGCAAATAGCCAAGCGCGCTGTGCAATTTGCCAAGCTTTCAGGCTTTGACGTGCTCATGCTCGATACGGCGGGCCGCCTGCATATTGACGAGACCTTGATGGGTGAAGTTGCGCAGGTCCGCGACATTACCAAGCCGCAAGAAATACTGCTGGTTGCTGATGCTCTCACCGGTCAGGACGCCGTTAATCTGGCGCGCTCCTTTGATGAACGCATTGGCATCACCGGCCTGATGCTGACCCGAATAGATGGCGATGGACGTGGCGGCGCGGCTCTGTCCATGCGAGCAGTGACCGGCAAACCAATCAAACTGCTGGGCACGGGCGAAAAATTAGACGAGTTGGAAGATTTTCATCCCGAGCGCATCGCCAACCGTATTTTGGGCATGGGAGACGTGGTCTCACTGGTAGAAAAAGCCGCTGAGACCATCGACGCTGAAAAAGCCGAGAAAATTGCCGCCAAAATGCAAAAAGGCGCCTTTGATCTTGATGATCTCTCCGAGCAGCTCAAACAAATGCAGCGCATGGGCGGAATGTCCGGCGTAATGGGAATGTTGCCGGGCGTTGGCAAGATGAAAAAACAAATGGCCGGCGCCAATATGGATGACAGCTTGCTGGGTCGCCAGCAAGCCATCATTTCGAGCATGACGCGCAAGGAGCGCAAGCGCCCCAAACTGCTCAATGCCTCGCGCAAGCGGCGCATCGCGGCGGGTTCTGGCACCTCGGTACAAGAAATCAACAAGCTGGTGAAAATGCACCGCCAGATGGCCGACATGATGAAGAAGCTGGGCAAACGCAAAGGCGGTCTTGCCGGACTGTTTGGCGGCGGCGGCATGGGCGACATGCCGCCAGAAGCCGGGGCTGGTGGCGCTTTGCCGCCCGGCGGCATGCCCGGGCAAATGCCAGGATTGGGCGGCGGTCTTCCCCCCGGTGCCGGATTACCTGGCCTGCCAGGACTTGGCGGCCCTGGCCTACCCGGGCTACCCGGCGGACGAGGCAAAAAGAAAAGATAATGAAATTGAAATGAACTGAATAAACGAAACAAACAGAACAAACTAATGTAAAAAGGAAAAGACAAATGGCTTTGAAAATCAGACTGGCTCGTGGTGGCTCCAAGAAACGCCCGTATTATCGTATCGTTATTGCCGACATCCGCATGCCAAGAGATGGTCGCTTCATTGAAAAAGTCGGTTCATGGAATCCCATGCTCGACAAAGATGATGAAAACCGCGTCACCCTCGAAATCGAGCGCATCAAATACTGGATGTCGGTTGGCGCAATCCCCACCGATCGCGTTGCACGCTTTTTGGATGCCGCAGGCCTCATGAAACGTATCGCCAGCAACAATCCGAACAAAGCCAAACCAGGCAAAAAACGCGTTGAACGTGAAGAAGAGAAAAAAGCCGCTGCGCAGGCCGCCAAGGAAGCTGCTAAAGCAGAAGCTGACAAGCCAGCTGAAGAACCTGCAGCTGAAGCCGAAGCTGCCAGCGAGTAGACCTTTTGTCTGCAAGCAAACCAAAAAGGCTCTGTCTGGGGATCATCACCGGCGTTCATGGCATTCATGGCGAGGTGGTGATCAAGAGCTACACGGCGGATCCGCTGGATATTAAATCCTACGGACCGCTCAGCGATGAGCCAAATGAACGCCAGTTCAAATTCGGCAAAGTGCGCATCGCCAAAAAAGGTGTTGTGGCTCGCCTCAAAGGCATTGATGATCGCGACAGTGCGCAGGCCCTCAAGGGTACCGCGCTGTTTGTGGAGCATGCGCTGCTGCCAAAACCAAGGGATGAGGATGAATTTTACTTCACCGATCTCATGGGGCTGAAAGTCATCCTTGCGGACGGCAAGGACTATGGCACGGTCACCGGTGTGCATAATTTTGGCGCTGGAGACCTCATCGAAATCCAGGCCAACGAAAATCCAAAATCGAGCAAAAGGCTAGCCAGCGAGGTCTACCCCTTTGATAAAGTGACGATCCCCGAGGTCGATATTACCGCTGGGCATATTGTCTTCAAGCCTCCGATAATGATTGAAACCCCCGACGAGTAAGGCTATCCTTTGGCCAGTACGGGGGTGCTTTTTGTTTAGTCCTATATTGGAGTGCGACCATGAAGACGGACGTTCGATTATCCCCCCGCGCATTGATGATTTTTGTCGGCCTGGCCTCAGCCTTGTTCCTTGCGACCTGCAGTACGCCTTTTCTGCTGACCAATGCTGCCAGCGCCCAGACGCGAAATTTTGATCAACGTCTTGTAAAATTAAGAACTGATATCAATCAGTTGATAAGAAAACGCACCTATCTCCCTGCCCTTTCCAAGGTCAAACTTTATGTGCGCCTCACGGCCAAAAAATACGGCACCCGCCATCCGACCTATGCGCGGGCGCTACAATTGCAGGCAAGGGTCTATCGCTACCTAAAGCGCCCCATCGATGCCAAAAAATATGAATTACGCGCAGCGTCTATTCTCAAAAACCATCGGAACTTCAAGGCCAAACGAGACGGCAATATCGCAGCAGCAATCGCTGCTTCAGTCGCCAAAAAGCGGGCGATGGAGTTCAGATTGCGCAAACAACGTGTGCAACAACGGGCGAGATTGCAAAAAAGAGCACAAGAGCAGCGACAGGCCTCGTCATCGAAAAGGGTTCAGCGAAAACGCCAGCTCCGTACTGTGATGAAACAGAAAAAATCAGCTCCACGGCCTCGAACTTCCGCACAAACGCAAAAGCCAGCCGCAAAGCCCAAACCAGCACCCGGTTACAAATTTGACTTGAATCCTCCCACCACTTCGGGACGCACATATGGGCACGCCAAACCCCGTAGTTCATACCAACCAGACATCCGCACCAGACGCGCCAGACGCGGCCAGCAAAAACCCGTCATGCGCCGCAAGAGCGCGGCTTCGCAAAATGCGGCCCAAGGTGGCGAAGTTTCAAAAGCCACAGCACCTCCACCGTCAATTGCAGCCCCGGCTGCCCCACCTGTTATCGCCCGCCGAACGCTCAACAAGGGAGCAACCGGTGGCGCAGCTCTGCAAACTGAAGCTGGCGCGGAGCCACCTGCCCAAACTGAAGCCTCCCCAGCGGCCTCCCTCGGCAATGAAAATCACACGATTGTAAAAGTCTATTATGCGACGGACCGCCAACGCACGAGCAGTAAACAACTGGCCAGCATTTATAGCGGCCAGCCCGCCGACCCAATCCGGATCAGCTATGGGATCTGCGAGGTCTCAATCCCCAAGGGTCACAAGCCTGGCCAGTTGGAAGCCCCTTCAATCTATCGTTTTGAATTCAAGGAAGATCCCGACAAACATGTCGTGCTGCTGAACGTCCATCCGCAAGAGAAAAAATCCTATTTCCGGAATCTGAAGAATGTCATTGGGCGCTCAAAAGGTGAAAATGCCTTCATCTTCATCCATGGGTACAATGTCACCTTTTCGGACGCCGCCCGCCGCACCGCCCAGATTTCCTATGATCTGGGGTTCGATGGGGCACCGGTGTTCTATAGCTGGCCATCGACAGGACAGCTTTCTGGCTATCCCGCTGACGAAGACAATATTTTGTGGGCCCAAGAAAACGTCAAACAGTTTTTAAAAGACTTTGTCGAGCAAACGGACGCCAAAAATATCTATCTCGTTGCACACAGCATGGGCAGCCGCGCGCTTACCGGCGCGGTGGCGTCATTGATTTCCGAAGCGCCAAAATTCAAAAAACGTTTTAAGGAAATCATACTGGCCGCTCCTGATATCAGCGCCCGGATTTTCAAAGACCATATCGCACCAAAAATGCTCGAGGCATCGAACAATGTCACACTTTATGTTTCCGCCGACGACAAGGCGTTGCTGGCCTCACGTAATTTTCACTCCAATCCACGGGCTGGGGAAGCTGGTGAAAATATAATTATATTCAAGGGTATAGACACCATAGATGCCACGGGAATAGATGCCAGCTTGCTGGCCCACTCCTATTTTGCCGAAGCCAAATCCATCATTTCGGATATTCTGGCAATCATTCGGGGCGAACCGCCCCAAGGGCGCAAGACACTCAAACCGGTTGAAACCAAACGCGGGATATATTGGGCTTTCACCAAATAGCATAAGCGGTTATAGACAGTTGAAACGCTGGCTTTCTCACAAAGCGCACGCACGATCAATCAATAAGGGTACCCTCAATTCATGGCCAACAACACGGATCATTTGCGCACGCAGATGAAAATCATTCAGGGAAGCTTTTCCTCACGGGATCGTCGGTCTGTGACCAATGCCATTGCCGATGTGGGGCAGGATTTTCTTGCTTCTGGCGGCCGCAAAGTGATTGCCGGTTTCTTTCCTGTCGGCAATCAGATAACGCCGCTACTGTTGATGCAGGCCCTGTTTCATCGCCAGCTGCCGCTGGCTTTACCCAAACTTGACGATCAAAACAGTTTGCGTTTTTACAGCTGGTGGCCCGGCGCAAAAATGCACTCGCCACAAGGAGCTATCCCAGCGCCCCTCGAATGCGAAGAAGAGGTTGCTCCCGACTATCTGCTGGTGCCAATGCTGGGCTTTGATCAAATGGGTAATCGCCTTGGTTTTGGCAGTGATTTTTATAGTCAGGCCATCAGATCCGTACGCGCTCGCAGCGATACCATCGTCGTTGGCATCGGCTTTGCGGAGCAGGAGCTGGGAGCTATTCTTCATGATGACAGTGAGGGCCGTCTCGACTGGATCATCACCCAAAATGGCCTGCGCGGGCTGACACAATAACATACGGGGGTCATATAACAGGTCTCATTAACCAATAGTCTTTTCGAAACTGAAATCAAACTGGTCTATAATCGCCAGTACGATTGTACAGCGAAAGATATGTTTATGACGTCAATTGCTAGAGATCTCGTCTCCAGTTTCAAGCGGGCAACACGCCTTGCTTTCTTGCGAGAAATGCCGCAGTTTCCGGCAGAGATCAGCACAGGCGCGCTAATTATACTGATTTTTCTCAACATCGCGGCCTCCATTGGCTCCGAGATTTTGGACGCGGGGGAAAATCTCTATTTTAACTCCTTTGGACTGAATGCTCACTTTGCAAGTTTCGTGGTTGTTGTCATTTTAATTCTTGTGTTGGGATCAAAGTCTGGTCTCCCCTCTCCGCAACGCATTATCACAGATATCAGTTCACTGGGGATCTGGTTCTTCGCCCTCTCCGCGGGCCTCTTTTATGCGTCTCCTCCTCTGATTGAACGATTTAATCTGCAACCTGCAGCCCATAAGATTGTACAAGAATTACCCCTTCTTATTCTTGGGATCTGGGCGCTCGCAGCTCTGTGGTGGACCGGCAGAACCTTATGGCGCGGGCATTTAAGGTTTCCCGGCTTGCGCTTTGTTTTTGTTGTTGTCGCCCCCATGTTTTTAGTGCCGCATCAAGCCGCCTTTAGCGGCAACACAACAGATTGGGCCCGCTATGATATTTGGCACTGGGGAGAAAAGGCCGCTTATGCCCTCTTCCCTCAAACTGCCAGCAGTAAAAAACGCGCCCCGCGCATCGACGTGGAAGCCGCTTATTATCGCCAGCCCGCCCTCGTCAAAAAAGCGCTCGAAAAACTGAAACCATCGTCAGGTAAGGTACCGAAATTTTACTTTGTGGGAGCCGCACCAGATGCTTCTCAACTGGTCTTCAAACGCGAAGTATTGGCCGCACAAATAATGTTCGATACGCGCTTTAACACCAAAGACCGCTCGCTCGTCCTCATAAACAACCGGAAAACCATCGGAACTATTCCCATGGCCAACGCCTCCAATCTTGGCCTGGCACTTGAGGGGGTTGGCAAAAAAATGGATGTCGAAAAAGACGTACTTATTCTGTTTATCACCACTCATGGAGGCACCAGGCAACTATCGGTGCGATTCTCGCGCTTTTATCCCAACAATCTAAGCGCGCAGCGGTTGGCCAAGATCTTAAAAAAATCTAAAATCAAACACAAGGTCTTGATCATTTCTGCATGCTATTCAGGCAGCTTTATTCCCGCTCTCAAAGATAAAAATACCCTGATCATGACGGCTTCACATGCGGAGCGATCCTCCTTTGGCTGCTCCAATGAACGAGACTGGACCTATTTTGGCGATGCCTTGATCAATCGGGCCTTGCGATCAACACGGTCTTTGACGCATGCCTTTTTGCAAGCTCGCGCGATGATCGCCAAATGGGAAGCCAAAGAAGGCATTGAGGCATCAGAACCCCAGATATCTGTTGGTGAGCTCATCGGCACCAAGCTGGACAGCCTCATGACTGGGCTGGAAGATATTGAGCGAAAAGCAAAAGTCTCATCTGCTCGTGGTGATGGGACGGTCCACCATCAAAAACAAGTTCAAAATCAACACACCACCCAATAGCTGAAATTTGTCACTAACCCAATCGCACTACCAATTACGCGCCTCGCTCGGCGCTTTCATTTTTTGGAAAACCATATCATTGAAATCGCCCAACAGTTTTGGCTGAGCAAGCTTGAAAGCGCGGGGATCACGGCGGTAACTCATGCGCCATAATTTCCCGGCCCAAGCCCAAAGAATATCACCATTGTGATCAAGGTCGCACCAGTCGACACGGCCAATTTCGAAAACAGTTTTTCCCCAGACATTGGCAATGCAAGCTTCTTCAACATTCCAGCGCCCCTGTCGTTCTCCGGTATATTTCGAGCTCAATCGCAAACTCCACTGCGCAAGTCCAATCGCTGCCTTTGGGCGTTTTTGATATATTGTCGGTTTTCGCTGCGCAAAATTGTAAGGCGAAGAGGAGCCCAGCCACTTGGATTGCGATCCTTTGGCCACAAGGGTCCAGCCATCTCGTTTCATACGATAAAAACGGATAGGATCGTCCTCCCCGCAACCAGAATGTTCGTGAAGAGGTGCAATGTTAATAGGGGGCGCCTTGAACCCCTCTCCCTGCGCCATTTGATCAATTCCTTCATGATGGCAATGGGGGCGATGATTGAGATATATTTTGCGACCATTGTGCGAAAACAGACCACCTCCTCCCCAGGCATCTCCTTTGAACCATATTGACAGGGCTGTAAAAAAAGGCGGCTTTGAAACCGCGCTATAAGTACCTGGTATCTTGGCATAATTAGCGGCGAAATAAATGAAATAGCGACCATCTGGCGAGAGATCGCAGCGCCGCTCATAGACCCGATGTTTTAGCCATTGGCCGGGCGTGAAAAGATCATTGCCGCGATCCCAGCTGATCATGCGTACATGATTGCTCGGCCCTCGACGCAACAAAACGGCCTTTCGAGAATTTGGCGCAAGCAAAGCATAGATGCGGGCGGTGTCTTTCCATTGCGCTGTCGAGACAATCTTGGCCAAAAGCTACTTCCCCTTGACCGAGCACATTTTGACCTCGACCATCAAGTCAGAGGCGAGATCTTCCAGCTTTTCGCACAATTGATCCATCTCGAGACCTTCGGGCAAGACAATATCAGCTTCGGCACTAAACATATGTTCGCCAGTCATTGAACCCGTGAAAATATGAGTACGCAACTCGTCGACATTGACCTTGTTGTCCGCCAGCACCCGCGAGACGTCGCGCACGATGCCCTTGTGATCCTGGCCGGTGACCTCGAAATAGGCCTTGCGTCCGGTGTCTCCTTGCGCGGAAAAAGACGTGGCGCTGGTTTCGCGCATGGAAATGGAGATACCATCTTCATGCAGGGCCTCCAGAGCCTTTTCCAGCCCTGGTGCCTTGTCCTCATCTAGCGTTATACGAAGGATGCCTGCAAACTCGCCGCCAAGCCGCGACATGGCGCTATCGACCCAATTGCCTTCATAGCTTGCCACCACATCTGCTAAAAGCTCGACGATGCCCGGCCGGTCCTTCGACATTATCGTCAAGACCAGTTCCATCTGCATAACATCATCCTCTCTCAATTGATCAATCTGGAAAGAATTTAGCACTTTTATGTCATTGGGAAAAGTCAGATAATTGCAAGGTTACGTGAGCGGCCAGGCGCTCACTTACAGCTCTAGCGCTTTTGATTTTGCCAGGCCAAGAAGTCAGCAAAAAGTTTTTCGCCATTGCCACTATCTTTGACCGCTTTGCGTGTGGCCATAAACTCCTTGAAATTAGCCATCAGATCTGCGCGCCGTTTAACGACTTCATCGCTGACGGGCCCTGTACTCACATTATTTTGACGCTTTACCACTTTGGTTTTTGCATCAATCCATTTTTGGGCTGGTGCAAATCTCGTCATGCCAGGAACCGTTGCGCGCAAATTGACCTCGGCCCATTTAGGATGCAGGTTTTGCGAACTGCGCAGCTTGGCGAAATGTTCGAAAAAAGTCTTGGTGAATTTGGACAAACGACGATAACGATCAGATTTTGGCTTCCAGTTAAACACGGCCAGAATGGTGCGCGTGGCAATCGTTGGCACCACCTGCCCCTTATTGATCAACTCTGGATAGTCGTCATGGGTCAGCTGGGTCGGCAGGTGCGAACCGATAAATGAGGGGTCATAATTGATCGGCAATAATCTGATGCCGGGGAATATGTTCTTCAGCCGCAGGACATTGCGAATGGGCTTGCCGGTGACGCGGATCATGGCGTCTAGGCGTCCCTCTTTGAGCGCCAGCGCCCCGTCGCCTTCAGAAATACGAATGGTTTTTGATGGCTTGATGTTGAGCTTTTCAAACAGCACGGAGGCAGTCACCTCAGCGCTCGAATTATTAAAGCCAACCCGCTTGCCATCCAGCTCGATCAGTGAGGACACCGAATTGCCAGCGTACAAATGCACCTCTTCATTAAACAGCTTGGTGATGTAGTGGATGCGCTTGTCGAGCCGTTCATAGAGCGGCTTGCCCATAAAATAATTGAGCACATCGGTGTTTACAATGGCCATATCGACACCGCGCAGATAAAGAATATCGCGCACATTGGTGCCAGCACCACCGCCAAGAACGGGCAGTACCCGCAAGCCGTTTTTATCCCCCGCCGCTTTGATCATATCCTTGATGTCAGCGCCAAATGCGGTATAGGCACCCGTCGTGCAGCAGCCCGACATCAGCGTCACTGTGTTCTGGTTGAGGCTTGTCTTGAAAACCACTTGCGAGCGCGGTATTTTCGAGCCAGCAGACGCCGCTCGAAGGGCGTTGGCCCTGCGGGTCGCACGTGCTTTTCTTGCAGCTCTGGCCTTTGCTGCTCGTCTGGCTGCTTTGGCTTTTCGAACTTTGCTAAGTTTTTTAGATTTCTTGGCTTTTTTGGACGCTTTTTGCGCTTGCGCAGGCTCCACAAAAACGGTGCTCGAAAACACCGTGCTCGCTAGAAAAGCCATGGTCAAAACGACAATTGACAGGCCCGTCCAAGGTCTGGCCAAGGGGGCCTCATGCGCCATTTTAGACCATTTGCCAAACAAACTCACTTCAAACATGCTCAAATTCCCTACACTCAACCTAGCCTCAAAAACCACCAACAAGTCCCAGCACAAGCCAATTCCAACAAAGCACCGATCGCAAAGCGATGCAAAAAACTTCTTGTATGATGTGAAGTGTTACAAGTTTTGTGCCAGATGGGAGATCGGCATCATCAACAATCGAGCGCTATATGACCAAACCATCGATGGCGCTCCGTTAAGGGCCTCTACTTAACAATCCCCCAAAACCCTATTTGCAGCAACGAAATTGAACAGCGTCCCGCAGCTAAATGACATTGCCAGCTGATCCCTCTCATAAGAATAAATTAAGGATCATTGGCGATAGCTGGCTTGATAGGAGCTCAATTTTACTCGAAATAACAAGTCATTAATTCAATTTGGGCACACTTGCGCACATAATCGTTGAACAGTAAATTGCGTATGGGAGCCTAATGATGGTTGCAACAAATATGAACAAGACAATAAAACGTCTTGAAACTCTTTTGGACGGACAAGCCAACGTAGCTGGCTCTGGCAAGGCTGATTTATCCAATTTGCGACATCTGCTCGAGAATTCCGAACGGGTGCCTCTGGATGACTGTTTTGCCCAGTTGAAAGCGGATTTGAGCGGCAATTCAAGCCCCCGCCATGACAATGGAAAAAGCCAAGAACGCCTGCAACGAATAATGAGCCGTTAAGCCAATATTGCCCACATTTCTTTTGCTGCCTTGATCGCAGCAACCAATATGCCCTCATTGAGATCGCTGCGTTCTCAATCGATCGAGAAACTGTGGGCTTGTTGGAAGATTTCGGCGTTGCAAGGGTCAGCTTGTTCCCGCGCGCCTGGTGACATGACTTCGTTGGGCCCTCGATGAAAGGCATTGAGGGCCTGCAAAACCACATCGTCATCCCGGCGAAGGCCGAGATCCAGTCGACCCTCCCCTTGCTAGTTGGCGCTATATCCCAGACGTGCGCCACACATATCCTGCCCTGCCCCGAGACAAAATTTGCAGCCCCACTGCTGGGTTCCGGCCTTCGGCGGAATAACGTTTTGTGGCGTGGAATTCCTATCGAAAAAAAACGCAATGGGTGTGTTTGCGATTGCGTACAACTGGTCCAATGGTTAAGGTCCGTCCGTGGGCGTATTTTTAAGTTGTATTGGGGGAATGAGATGGAAGGGCTGATAAAGGGACTTGGTCTACTTGCTGTCATAGGCACAATTCTTGGAGCTATCGCTGGCGCGTTCGGAATTGCATTCACCGCCTACAGAATGGGCAAACTCAAAGGTAAAGAAACTGGCCTCATCGATGGGCAGAAGCAGGGGGTTAAGGACGGCAAACAAAAATGGGTCGACGAGGGTAAAAAGAAGGGTGGAGAGACAAGAAAACAATATGCAGAAAAAATAGCTGATCTTCAAAAAGAGCTTGATAGACACAAAAATTACTTCGATAAAATTACCACTTACATCAGAGGTGGCGAAGATATATGGAAATTCCACGAGCCAATAAGAACAAAGGCTCTTCCCGGTACTCTCCCTCTCAGTCCGCCAATAGTTATGATTGCCAACCTGAAGGGTGGAGTTGGAAAAACCACACTATCTGCAAATTTAGCAGCATACTTCGATCAAAAAATCGGAGCAAGAGTTCTTCTAGTTGATACCGATTACCAAGCATCCCTAACCACAATGGCGTTGGCGTCGACAAAGCGCAATAACAATAAATATCCGCCCCTGTCAGAACATATGCTTATCGGTGAGAAAGAACCCGAAGACCTGCTAAACGCCTCTATCCCGTTAACACCACCATTTGACCGAACATATTTAATTCCAACAACATGGGGCTATGGAAACCTTGAGAATAGAATGATGTTAAACTGGTTGTTCAACGGGACCAAACAGGATGTCCGGTACAATATGTCCAAATACCTTTTATCGGACGAGTTTATCAGTAATTTTGATATAGTTATTGTTGATGCACCCCCGAGAATGACCACTGGGTTTATAAATGCCCTTTGCACAAGCACACACCTATTAATTCCTGCGATACTCGATGAAATGTCAGTTCAGGGAATGGTAAATATGATATCTATGACCGAGAAACTCAAACCAACATTATTCCCCAACCTAAAGCTATTGGGGGTAGTCGGAACCATGGTCGAAACGCAGATAAAACTGAACAATCGAGAACAATCAGCTCTTTCCAATATGAGAACTCAAGTTGGGCAACTAATTGGGGCAAAAGATTTTGTTTTTGACCAACACTGGATACCTAAAAAAGCCAAAATTGCAGAGTACGCTGGGGAGGATATAGCCTACTTTAAAGATCCGAAAATCAAAATAATATTTGATTCGCTGGGTGATGCCTTGGAAGCAAAACTCCAAGTTCGAAAATTGGTACAACAGAGAGCAAGACAATGAAAATTGAACAACTAAAGGTCGCCTTGACACATCTGGAGTATTTTCTTACTGACGTTAAGGCAAAAGAAGCATCAAATGATATTAATAAACTAATTGAATTATTTGACGGTTGCGAGCATATGACAGTTTCTGACTTTGTTTCGACAGCAAAAATTCGACTGACGCCTAAGGAAACAAAAAAAAAGCCAGCCTCTCCAGAAATAAATAAAAAAATTATTGATCAGTATGTTGAGAAACTACATACACTAAGGTCATCACAGCAACCACACATGGATTTATTGGAACTCTTACAAAAAGATAAACAGATAAAAAAGCCAGACATGTTAAAAATTGCCAATCTTTTTTTGGATACTCAGATTACTTTTTCTACCAAAAAAGCTGCATTTGAAGCAATTGAAAAAGCCTTTGTCTCCAATTCGCTTATCAATCGGAATATTTCCGTCTTAGAAAAGCTTGGGTGGGGACCGTAGCCCCATCACATTTCTTTTCTTGCTTTGATCGCTGCGGCCAATGTGCCTTCATCGAGATAATCCAGCTCGCCGCCGACGGGGACGCCGTGGGCCAGTTGCGAGATTTTGACATTGCAGGGGGCCAATTGTTCCATGATATAGTGGGAGGTGCTTTGGCCCTCAATGGTGGCGTTCAATGCCAGCAAAACTTCGCTGACGCTATTGGTACGCGCACGCTCAATAAGGCCGGTAAGATTGAGATCTTGCGGGTCAATACCGTCCAGCGGCGAGAGCACGCCGCCCAGCACATGATAGCGCGCCTTGGTGACCTGGGCCCGTTCCAGCGCCCACAGATCGCCGACCTCTTCCACCACCACGATCATTGTGTGATCGCGGCGTTCATCGCGGCAAATAGCGCAAGGCTCCAGCACATCCACATTGCCACAGCTGGAGCAGATCTCGATCTTCTCCGCCGTTTCAGACATGCTGGCGGCCAATGGCTCCAGCAGGCTTTCACGTTTTTTGATGAGGTGGAGGGCAGCTCGGCGCGCCGAGCGGGGGCCAAGCCCCGGCAATTTCGCGAGTAGCGAAATCAGTCTCTCGATTTCAGGACCGGCGACTTTATGAACCATAAGGAAAACCCTGTATTGATGAGCGGGAACGCCATCATAACGCAGGACATCATAACGCTGAAAATGAAATTGAGCGACAAATATTCGAAATCCGCTCCTCACAAAAAGACGGGGATCCTCGTAAGAAGCGGTTTCTGGTGTCTTGCCTGACCTGCAAAAAACAGATCAAAAGCAATTGATCGGTCAGGTCGAATTAGTTACGATCTGGACGAGGACGTGCTTCATTGACTTTGATAGTGCGGCCATCAAGATCAGTTCCGTCGAGCGCTTCGATGGCTTTTTTACCATCATCATCATTGGCCATTTCTACAAAGCCGAAGCCTTTTGAGCGACCGGTATCACGGTCCATGATTACTTTGGCGCTTGATACTTCACCAAATTCGGAAAAAGCGTCATTGAGTTCGTTATCTTGCGTGTTGTACGAAAGATTACCAGCATAAATATTCATCAGTTCTCACATCAAATCCGTGCATTGTCGTAATTAAACACTATTGATGGATCAACACACAAAATCAAACAATAGCCACCACGTCCATATACGGGATAGATCATTACAGGTGGTACACAGGTCCCGTTGGCAACCGTGGTTCTCAACAGGCCCTAAGGACTCTACAAAAATCAGTGCCTCCCAAAAGGCTGTCGGCGAGACCTGTTTAGGCCCATATAGCGCCCACGTAAAGGGTAAATATCAACTGCTGGCAGGCAGACAAAGGGGGTTCACCCTTCAAAAAGACAAAAGCTAAAACAGCTTCATGCCGGGGGGCAGTGGCATATCTCCTGCCATTGACTGCATTTTTTCAGCTGTGGCCTGCTCAAGTTTGCCTTTGGCATCATTGTGGGCGGCCATCACCAGGTCTTCCAATATCTCTGCTTCACGAGGTTGCAAAAGGCTGGCATCGACCTTCATGCCCTTCATGGTACCCTTGCCATCCAGTGTCACACGCACCAGACCAGCCCCTGCCTGCCCTTCGATTTCCAGCAGGGCAAGTTCGTCCTGCATCTTGCTCACCTTGGCCTGTAAATCCTTGGCCTGAGACATCATATCCATGAAGCCTTTCATCGCTCACCCTCCTCCGTATCTGTGGTACTTTTATCAATCGCGCGGATATCGGTTATGCGCGCATCGGGAAACTGTCTCAGCGCCTCTTTGACAAGGGGGTGCTGCTTGACTTTTGCCAGCTCGCTCTGGTGCTCGCGCTGTTTCTTCTCATACAGGGTTTCGTCACCTTGCTGATCGGTGACCACAACCAGCCAATTGTCACCGGTCGAGTTGTTCAGCAATCGCTTGATGTCATTGGCCAGACCGCGCGGCGCTTCATCGGTCAGCGATATCTCGATGGTGCCATGCTCAAAACGGATGGGGCGCACATGCTCTTCAAAGGCAATTTTCAGTACCAGTCCGCCATCGCGACCAATCAACTCTGCAATATCTTCAAAGCTGGAGAGACCATTGCCGGTATCTTCGTGAAAGGCCGCCGCCTTTGGCTGCGCTTGCATGGTGCTGATGGCGCCAGTTGAAGTGATCGATGATACCGGTGCCCCGTCGCCATCACTCATCGCATGAGGGGCATGTTGATCGGGGCCGCCCGCTCGATCCAAGGCATGAGGTGCGGCACTATTTGGATTTGTGCCCGCCCCGCCTGCCCTGGCACTCCCGGCGGTTTGTGATGTGCCTTCGCTCTGCCCCTCGATGGCGCGCGCCAGCTCAAGGGGAGATGGCAAATCAGCCGCATAGGAAATCCGGATGAGGATCATCTCAACGGCGGCGATCTGATTGGGGGCTTTGGTGCATTCATCAATACCCTTCAAAAGCATCTGCCAGCAGCGAGACAGCACCGGCATGGAAAGCTTGCTGGCCATCTCCTTCACGCGCAAACGCTCAGCCTCGCTCAAGGCGGCAGCACCGCGATCATCAAGAATTTTCTTACGTGTCAGAATATGAGTGGTCTCGGCCAGATCAATCAAAATACGCACCGGCTCCGCGCCATCGGTGAACAAGGCTTCACATTGTTTCAGCGCATCAGACGCTTGCCCCTTTAAAACACTGGTCAGCAGATCAAATATACGCATACGGTCAGCCAGCCCCAACATGGCTCGCACATCTGCGCCGCTGACCTGCTCTTCTTGCGCATGGGCAATCGCCTGATCCAGTATCGACAGACCATCGCGCACCGAGCCTTGCGCCGCTTGCGCGATCAAAGCCAGCGCCTCATGTTCAATCTTGGCCCCCTCACTTGAGGAGATCATGGCAAAGTGAGCGACCAGCTCCTCCATCTCCACACGCTTCAAATCAAATCGCTGACAGCGCGACAGAACCGTCACCGGCACCTTTTGCACCTCAGTGGTGGCGAAAATGAATTTCACATGCTCTGGCGGCTCCTCCAGCGTCTTCAACAAGGCGTTGAAGGCTGATTTGGAGAGCATGTGCACTTCATCGATGATATAAACCTTGTAGCGCGCTGACAAAGGCTTGTAGCGGGTGCTCTCAATGATCTCGCGAATATCATCAACGCCTGTATGCGAGGCGGCATCCATTTCCAGCACATCCACATGACGGCTTTCCATGATAGCCTGACAATGAACGCCAAGCTCGCCCATCTCGATGGTGGCGCCGGTTTCATTCTTGTCATCTCCCTCAAGTTCATAATTGAGGGCCCGCGCCAGAATACGCGCTGTCGTCGTTTTACCGACCCCGCGCACGCCCGTCAGCATGAAACCTTGCGCGATACGCCCCAGTTTGAATGCGTTGCCAAGCGTTTGCACCATAGCGCTCTGGCCGATCAGCTCATCAAAATTTGAAGGCCGGTATTTGCGCGCCAACACCATATAGGCTGGTTTGTCAGCTGGCTGTTTTTTGGTTTTGCTCATGCGCAAGATACTAAGCAGCCTTGCACGCTGGGGCAATAGTTTATCGAGATGCTGCACACGGCCATTTTGGCCAAAGGCAATGATTGCCCGCTCGTCCATATGTTGCTTGCCCTGCAACACGTTTTTGGATACGATTATTTTAGGACTGGAATATCTGAGCGAGCATGACCAAGCGCCCCCCAAAGGGCTTGGGAACAATGCTGAATGACGGATTGAACACCTCTTGATTAGTAGATTTGGCAGGCTCAGTAAGGAAAGCCAGAATGGCGATTGGCGTAGACAGTTTCTCCGGTTTTGTTCAAAAAGGTTTCGCACATGCCGCGTTCGCAACAGCGGCAGGCATGAGAGATGACGAACAAGTCAAACTGGCGGCGCGCAATATGTATGAGTGCATCCCCTTTCCCGTCAATATCGCCATCAAAATGAGTGTTGGCGTAGATGGCCTGGAGCGTTTTGCGCTGATCTTTCGCGACAAGTTGCTGGCAGCCAATATTACCAATCTCGCCATGATCAACCCTGACGATCTGCGCACTCTTTTGCAAAAAAGCATCATGTCGGTTCCAAGCCTTAGTCGCTTTATCACAACAAAAGACAATGAGGATCTTGTCGGGCAAGCCGATGAGCAGCCGGCGCTAGAATACGCCCCGCACCTTGTTGCAGATAATGCTATTGGTGCTCTGAATGGCCACGCCCTGGCGTCAGTCACCGAAGCAAAATCCTGGTATTTGTTCCGAGAGGACGAGAGATACGGTCCTTGGTCAGATGCGGAATTCATGTCTTTTGTTGAACAGGGCCAGCTGAGCCTCAATGACATGGTTTGGCGCGACGGATTTGCAGACTGGATTGATGTGCGCGAGCTCCCGCAACTGCTGGCAAACAGACAGGCATGACGCAATTTGAGATCAGCACTCTGGCTTGACCGGAACCAGCAATATGGAATTGTCAGTCTTTTTATTCGTGCTGTTTGCGGCATTACTTCACGCTTCGTGGAATGCGTTTGTCAAAAAAAATGATGATCGCGTTTTATTCATGGCCCTGCTGATCGCAGGCAGCAGCGTTGGCGCATTGGTGACGATCCCTTTCTTTCCCTTTCCTGCTGTTGAAAGCTGGCCCTATATCGGGCTCTCCGTACTCCTGCATGTCGGCTACTCGATCTTTCTGATTTTAGCCTATAAATTTGGCGACTTAAGCCATGTCTATCCCCTGGCTCGTGGCTCGGCCCCTTTGATGATCGCATTGGTTTCTGTCACGGTGATCGGGGAGCCGTTGAGCCACCAGTCCTTGCTGGTGATCGTCATTATGGCTACTGGTATTATGAGCTTGTCGCTAACCCGCGGTGCCCAAAATCTTCGCAATCCACAAGCCGTTTTTTTTGCACTTGGAACCGGCGTTTTCATTGCCTCTTATACGATTACTGATGGATTAGGCGCGCGACTGGCGGGAAGCGCACACAGCTATACCGCGTGGATCTTCGCTCTGGAAGGCTTGCCTCTGATGATTTTTTTCGCATTTTATGTGCGCGCTCCCGCATTGAAGAAAATTCAACGCCTTTGGAAGAGCGCTTTTATAATGGGATTGTTGAGCCTCGCCGCTTACTGGGCTGTCATCTGGGCAATGACCGTCGCGCCCATTGCTCTGGTCGCTGCTATCAGAGAGACGAGCATCATATTTGCCCTATTGTTCGGCGTGTTCTTCCTCAAAGAAAAACTAAACCCTGTCCAGCTCGTGGCAACCTTTACAACACTCATCGGCATCATATTGCTTAAGATGAACCGTCCCCTATAAACCAGACCATCTGATGAATGATTTTCCCGAAATTTGCGCCTGCTGCATAAGCGCGGCATTGATCTGTCTATCGACTAGCTGAAGCAAGCCCCACACCAAATCCCATAAAGGTGGCGCCTCCAAGCCGGTTGACCACGCGTCCGCCGTTTGCACTTGTGAGCCAAATACGAGCTGTTTTCGCCAAAAATGCGTATAGGAAATGTATCATTAAAAGAAGACCGCTATAGGTTGCAACCAAGAGAAAAAACTGCCCTGTATATGCTGAAGAATGGCTAATAAACTGAGGAAATATTGACATAAAAAAGAATACAGATTTAGGGTTGGTCAACTGGATCATCATGCCCTCGACGAACTGACGTTTCCTATCATTTACGGTGCTCGAACCCATTTCAATTTTAGGGGATGGTGATCGCCACAGCTTTACCCCCAAATAGATCAGATAGGCCGCACCAACATATTTCATAATTGAAAAAGCCACTGAGGACGTCGCCAGAATAATGCCAACGCTTGTTGCTGAAATGCCAGCCACGATGAATGTTGCAATTACCAGCCCATATATTCCCCAGGCCGCACCTGAAACGCCATATCGAATGGAATTGGTTAAGGTCAGCAGTACACCAGGGCCAGGGCTCAGCACCGTCAAGGCAGCAATTATAACAAAAACAAAATAATGGTCCATTTTGATCTCCAATAAATGGGAATCCTCAATCATTTCAATATGAGTATGAGCGCCCCATCCAAAACCGCGCAACGAGTAAATAACCGTGAGACAGAAAAAAATTCCGATGTACCCATCGGCAAGGACGACTGCCCGCCGCGCTTTGCGCGCCTGTCGGAGGTCCAGCGCTAGCTGGGATAACCGTGAGACATATAAATGCAGGAGGCTGGACACTGACCCGTATAGGATCTCGTTAGGGCTGCTTCCTTCCGGACCTGACCCGGTTGGCGAGGAATACGTCCAACGCCAACCTCCCTGCCCGCTATATAGTCTACCAAGGGCCCGGATTGCAAGGCCCCCAACTGTTATTTACAAGTTAAGCTAGGCAGCCTTAACATTTCCAAGAAAGTCGTCCATCGCAGTACTTTTTTCCCCGAAAGAACACCCTTGCTACTATTTCGTCAAAGTGCCAGTCGCTTCCATGACATTTGCCGCGACATTGGAATGGGGAGAATAGAGGAAATACATATATGCAAGATAAGCGGCGAGAAAAGCCCCCCCGGGAAGGCGACTGATCTGGCGGCCTTTAAGAACAAATGGCAGTAATAGCATACTGGCAGCCAGCATGACCCACAGATCAATCTTCAAGAATATGTCTGGCACCGGCACCGGGGCAACCATCGCCGTGACGCCCATGACGGCCAGCAGATTGAACAGATTGGACCCCAGTACATTTCCTATGGCCAATGCCGCCTGCCCGCGAATGGCAGCTGTCAAAGTCGTCGCCAGTTCAGGCAAAGAGGTACCAAGCGCCACCAGCGTCAATCCAATAACTTCATCAGAAACATGGAAACGGCGGGCAATCTCGGTGGCTGCATCAACCGTAATGCTAGCTGCTATGGGTAAGCCAATCAGACCTCCCAGCAACAATCCGTAGATCATCCAGTCGCTTTTGGGCGTGGCCGCATCACCATCGATCATTTCCATTGCTTCAGTGCCAAGCACGGTGGCGGCATCTTTATGCTGCTCTGCGCGGCGCGCCTGTTCCAGCAAAAAGCCAATCAACAAAACAAACAAAAGCGCACCGTGATAGAACGACAGCGGTCCAACAAAACAAAGCGCAATGAAAATAAGTGTGGCAGCAATCACATAAAGCGTATTGCGAATGATAAAATCCTGCTGCGTATCGGTTGCGACAATCATTGCTGGCAAACCAAGCACGAGTAATATGTTGGCGATATTTGAACCCACCACATTGCCAATCGCCATGCCCGGCGCATCAGCCAGAACCGCGCGCAGGGAAACAACCAGTTCAGGGGCAGAGGTGCCAAAAGCAACGATTGTCAGGCCGATGACCAAAGTGGGAATACCCAGCTTCACCGAAAGAGCCACAGCGCCACGCACCAGCGCATCCCCGCATATGAGAAGCAAGGCGATTCCAACACATAAAAGCAGATAGGTCATATATTCCAGCCAACCCCAAATTTTTGTTGTTTGTTATCAAATCCAGAACTCACCTTTTCAATGATCAACATTGAAAAGAAATCGCACGCAATGGTCAAATCATTCCGCGCCAAGTCACCAAGATGAAATACCAGTTAAACTCAATAATACAGATGTCTGACTTTTTCAAACTGGAGCGCTTGTTTTGTCCCCAGGCTGAAAAGCCAATTACGGTCACCGGCAGCAGCGATTTAGACAAAAGCAGGCCACCACCAGTGATCGATATTAAAAAAGCCAACACCAATAAGAAATCTGGGAGTTATCAGGCCTAACTTCAAGATGCAGAAAAAAGGGGCGCTGGTTGAAAGTTAATCGCCATCGAGCATATCGCCTATACCACCCAGAAGCGACCCCTCGCCCTTGTGACCGCCCCCAAGTCCGGTCGCGGCGACCATACGGCCCGCGAGCCGTGAGAACGGCAAGGATTGCAGCCAGACTTTACCAGGCCCCGTGAGCTTGGCGAAAAACACCCCTTCACCACCAAAAATCATCGATTTGACGGATCCAGCACGCTCCAGATCAAAATCCACAGAGGGCATCATGGCCGCCAGACAACCCGTGTCCACATGCAACACTTCCCCCTCTTTCAGGTCTCTCTCGACGACTGTCCCCCCCGCATGCACGAACACCCAGCCATCGCCCTCAAGTTTTTGCATGATAAAGCCTTCGCCGCCAAACAGGCCGGTCATGACTTTTTTCTGGAAATGAATACCCACTTGAACGCCGCGCGCCGCGCATAGAAAACTGTCTTTCTGGCAGATCAGTCCGCCACCCATATTATCGAGCTTGATAGGCAGGATATGGCCTGGATAGGGGGCCGCAAAGGCTACCCGGGCTTTGCCCACACCTTGATGGGTGAACAAGGTCATGAACAGGCTTTCACCGGTCAAAATACGCTTGCCGGCTCCGGCAATCTTGCCAAGAAATCCCGATTCTTCGTGTTGCTTTGAGCCATCACCAAACACCGTATCCATATGAATATCAGGGTGCTTGAACATCAAGGAGCCAGCTTCTGCGATGGCGCTTTCGCCGGGGTCCAACTCCACCTCAACAAATTGCATCTCAGCGCCCTTGATCTCGAAATCAATATCGTCATCGTCGCCGGTGCGCTCGTGATGAGCCGTTGGTATTTTTGGTACTGATCCCCAGATATCCATGAACTTCCCTTTTTTGTCCCCCGATAAAAAGGGAATCAGACTTGATAATTGTGTCAATGAACTCAAAATGACAGATAGGCTGTTCACATAACAAGATCAAGGATCATTCACTCATGGGCTCCGATCGACGAAACACCAGCGCTTTAAAGACACTTTGGACACACAAACAAAAATGGTTGCTGGGGTCAGGGGCCGTACTCGCTGGATTTTTGGCACTCTCTTATTGGACCATACCGGTCAATATCGCCCTGCCAAGAGCCTTTGCAGCCTCTGGCACCAAACTGCAAAAACAGATGATCATAAAAGCGCAATTGCCCAAGGGATATGACATCTCTCTTTTTGCCAAGGGCATGAAGGCGCCAAGGCTCATCATCCAAACCAGCGCGGATGATCTGATTGTTTCATCGCGCGGCTCAAAGGTTTATCTCGTTTCCCCGAAAGGCAAGGTCGCCACCTTGATGAGCGGCCTCAATCAACCTCACGGCGTATTGCTGGATGAGGGCTGGCTCTATATCGCCGAAGAACATCAGGTGTTTCGCATTCGCTTTGACCCGAAAAAAAGAGCTGTTACCGGCAAAAAGGAAACCGTGTTGGCAGGCATGCCCGACAATGGCGGTCACTCAACCCGTACCCTTAAAAAAGGCCCGGATGGATGGTTCTATGTGACAATTGGCTCAAGCTGCAATGTTTGCGAAGAACGGCACCCGTGGCGCGCCGCCATTTTGCGCTTTCGCCCTGATGCAGGCTCCAAACCAGAAGTTTTTGCAAGTGGCCTTCGCAACACGGTTGGCTTTGACTGGCAACCGAAAACAAACAAGCTCTATGGCGTTGACAATGGACGCGACTGGCTCGGGGACGATTTCCCTCCAGACGAACTAAATCACATTCGTGAAGGTAAGTTTTATGGCTGGCCCTTCCGTCACGGAAACAATATAGAAGACCCCGAACTCGGCATTTCTTATAGCCCGGACGTTCACGGTGCCGCGCAAAAACCGGCCTTTAATTTCGAAGCTCATATTGCCCCGTTGTCGATCCGCTTTTTGCAACATCAAATATCGCCCCAGATGCAAAATACCGCGCTGGTGGCCCAGCATGGCAGCTGGAACCGCTCGACCAAAAATGGCTATCGTATTGTCTCGCTGCACTTCAACAAGGATGGCACCATCAGCCGCAAAATGTTCCTGACTGGTTTTTTGCAGGGTAAAAAAGTCATAGGTCGCCCGGTTGATATTTTTGAGCGCCAGGATGGCAGCCTGATCATCTCAGACGATTATAGCGGTGCGCTCTGGCTGGTACGCTATGGTGGCTAGCTCCCCTATTACCTAAAAATCTCGTTTAGCCCGATCCCAACAAGGAGCCCTGCGGCTCACACCCCTGCGCCCAACCTTTCTTTTCTAGTAAATATCTGCCTTGGGCAGCACGTTTTCCAATTTGGCTTGAACACGTAAATTTGATCGAAAGCTAGAGAACGATAAATGTTTATAAAATTCATGAAGTTGAAAAAGCCATAGCCTAAAATTTCTTATAATCATTCTAAATTATACACAACTAAGTATAGTTGCGCATTTTCCTCAAATGCAATTTTCGTATAATAATCGCAAGCTCCAAAACAAATATTTTAACATCAAAAGTAGAGGGGAAGTCGATTGCAAGTGAATTCGAATACATTCTATGACCTCTTTGACAAGGTGCAAAACCTTGACACCCCATTTCTTCCAAGCCAGATACTTGCCGAAACCAGAAAGCTGTATGGGCTTCGCCACATCCTCTATACGCGGATAGAGGGTCCACCTGTAACGGCGCAAAACTGCTCGATCAAGGGAACCTATCCTTTAGAATGGCTGCAGCACTATTTCGAAAGTGACTATTTGTCGATTGATCCAGTTGTCTCTCGCGGCCTCTCTGACCATCAACCATTTGATTGGAAAGATCTGCCAAAAGACACTAGGGATGTGCAACAGATTTTCGAAGAATCCATTGATTTTGGGTTTGGCCGCCAAGGGCTTACGATCCCCATCGTCAATTTTTTGGGGGAACTCGCCATCTTGAATGTCAATGTGGATGAAAGCGATCAAGATTGGGCGGCACGAAAACACGATCTTATGCGCGAGTTACAAATCATCTCGCATTATCTTCACCAATCCGTCACCAGAAATATCCAGGCCACTAAAGAAAGCAATCAATTTAGCCTCAGCGAAAATGAACTCGAAAGCCTTAAATGGGCTGCGTCAGGAAAATCGGTCTGGGAGACGTCCGCGATTATTTCGTTAAGCGAGCGAACCGTTCGCTTTCACCTTGACCAGGCCCGCCGCAAACTTCGATGTGCGACCAAAGTTCAAGCCGTTGCAAAAGCCGTGGCGCTTCGATTGATCAATATCTCATAAAATATTTAACTGCGATTAAGGGGGGCAAGCATTTATAGCCCTAGGTGTCAACTGTCATTATTGCCAGCAGACAGCTGACATGCACTCAAGCTAATCTTTTTCTCATTCTTGTAGTTTGTCAATTGTGCGTTTCCTTCTGTGACA
The DNA here is from genome assembly GCA_024280475.1 of Alphaproteobacteria bacterium. Taxonomy (GTDB): domain Bacteria; phylum Pseudomonadota; class Alphaproteobacteria; order Rhizobiales; family JAKIUO01; genus JAKIUO01. The sequence continues at coordinate 11,799 of JAJRQA010000268.1, read as the reverse complement.
CTTCATAATCAGTTTTCATCACCAAAACATTTTCAAGGGAAACCGGCTTGGGCAGGGAAAATCAAAAAAAAGCGAAAACAGTACATTCTCTTGAAAATGAATTGAACCAATCCATTCAAGAGCTTGATCAGTTACTCCGTCTACTGGAGCATGCCAATGCAGAGGTTGCAGCCAGCGACACGAAACTAAAAACATCGCTCAGAAATTTTTCCAATACCTTTAAAAAATAATCTCATCACACGATTTTAATTCAGTTGGATCGCACCAGATCATCCATGCTCAAATGGAAAGATGATCAGCCCATCGCTCGCTAGCCAAATATAATGAGGCAGGGCAATCAAAGAGAATTGGTTTAACGTTCTTCACGCTCAACGCGTTCTTGCGCCAGCTTATCAAGTCGCGCCCTTCGCGCCTGCTCGCCAAAAGTAATTTCTTCTTCAACCTCGTGACGAACGGCTTTAAAACCACGCACCAGCAAAAAATGTGACACGGCATAGTAAACTGCTGCAAATGATACCAGCGCAATATTGGGCGCAATATTACCAAACACAATGCTCAGCAAGGCATAGATCAACCCAGCTTCAAGAACGATATTGCCAACAATCCAACGCCACCATGGTCGCGCCGCAAGAATCTTTGACAGGGTGGTTTTAAATTTATAGCTACCATCATGGTGACCAAAGCTTGCAACCAGATCGGCGCGCTTGTTGATAGCAGTCAATTCGCGCAGAGCAATGGCATGAACTGCGGGTTCAAAAAAAGCGCGAAAAACGCCAAGTTTTCCCAGCAGAGAATGAAGCAGTATGATGGCCAATACAAACGCGGCCATTTCAATCAAATACATTCAGGCACCTTGCAATCGTGAAAACCGACAGACAATGGCGTCAACAATATCACAATGGGGCAAGCACTCTCAAGGCCATCACAGCGCTTTCCACTGCAATGGCTGGGATTGGCGAGCAGCCCCGCTCTTTAATACGTTTTCCTCTTGCGAGCGGTTTTCGCATTGGGTATCAGCACCACTGAAAGGACCGGATATTTATAGTCGTGGGTCTTATCATCCGATGCGGCATTGATTGCTACCACGGCCAGAACACCAAGCAATCCGGCCTGCGCCCCCATGCCCAACCTATCATTCTTGGTCTTGTTATAAACCGAGTGATCGACGGTTCTGGTTTTATAGCCTTCCTTGCTGCAGCGCACAGAAATGGTACTCGATTGCATCCGGTAATTCGGCAATCTGACCTTGGCAGGGGTCACGATATTGGCTGTAAAGTCTCTGGCATTGATCGTGCATTTTGCGCCAGCGATTTCATCTCCGGTGTTATAGCCATTTTCCTGGCCGGCATAGGTCCGTATTGGGACAATCTGGTCACCGGCCAGTTCGGGCACATTTTCCCCCGCTTTGCGGCGTTTGGCATAAACATCTGTGTTAGTGGATCCGCTGCTGGATTTAATCGGCGAAATGCGATCAACTTCCATCGGTTTTTTTGAACAAGCTGCAAGCGTCAAGCCTGCCAGCACAAGAATAAATAGATTGCGCATGAAATACCCCCCTGGACTTTAAATATATCTTTGAGGTATTGCCCCAATAGTTTGGGGGCATATTATTAACTGAAGACAAGCTCCGTCAATCCTGAAATGGTCCATTGAAAAAATTATTGCTCGTTTTGCCGTTTTTTTCTCTCGATACTGACATTTTTACCTCCCCCTTCCCCCACGACAATAAAAGGCGCCCATACAGAGGGGTGCGCATTTTGCGGGCTGTTGGTATTATCGATAAGCGCCAGCATGGAACGGCGAAGAGCGCGTGCACGTCCTAGCGCTGGCTGGCTTTTCAATTCATCAAAAGCCCTTGTCGTCAGCTTTGTGGCAGCGGTTGAATACACCGGCCAATGAGAGACCAGCAAGGCGCGAGCCCCCGCATAAAAAAAAGCGCGCGCCAGACCCGACAAAGCCTGCGCCCCCGGCTTGCCGCCAGACGCCGTATTACACGCGGACATAATCACCCAATCAGCACGTAAATTCAGTTGCGCAGCTTCCGAGGCTGTTAACAGACCATCATCAAATGCGCTGGCTTTGACCGGAGGTGTCAGCACCAGCGCAGGTTCAGCAAGCCCTTTGAGATCTCCAGCCAGCAGGCCATGAGTGGCAAAATGGATCAACCGATAGTCAGCAAGCGGCGCTTGTTTAACCGCCGTTTCAGTTGCCTCCTCGCGCAGCTTGACCTGCGAGTTGGGAACGCCAAGCCGCGCCGCAATGGTGTTGAGTTCAAAGGCTGTATCAGGGAGCGGCGATAATTTGCGCACCTCGTTGATATCAGCCAACCCATCTGCAAAAAACCCGTTCACAGATGCTGATCGCTTGTCCCCCGACCCAGCACCATCAAGGATCGGGTCGCCATATCCAATAAACGGCTTTGGGGCGCGGCCCTTGCGAGGAAAGCGGCGCAAGGCGCGCAGACTGGAAACTGTGGGCAGCACGCTTAGCGCATAATCGCGGATCAACCAATTGGCCTTGCGATAGCCCTTGAAGTCTGGCCGCGCCTGCGCTGGTTTCTTTGTCACAAGCACCTGAAACGGCAGGCTGGTCAGCGCTCCGGCGGGCACCACCATGACATGTTTGGCGCTCGCCAATATGGACGTAACTGGGCCGATCAACTTCTTATAAAGATCATGGGACACCTGCAAATCAAAGGGTAGCCCCTGCCCTTTTGTAGTTGGTACTTCTTTGCCATCAGGGCTCGTTAGCGCAAAACCTCTGGTGGGCCGTATCAAACCGGTGGGATCCAGCCCGGCTCGCAGATTGGTGACAATCTTGTTGAGATCACCAGCGCCGAGTTCAATTTGTGACCAGCTGGATTTTGTTTTGTTGATGGCAAAAACAAAAGAGTGCTCCACCCCCACCAGATAGACCAGCAAAGCTTCATCCTTGGCAAGCAGGCCTTTAATCTCACCAATTTTTAGGGGCTGCGGATCAACAAGTTCTACATATCCAGGAAAGCGCTTGATGATATCCTTGTTCATCTTGTCAGCCGTACTCATGAGTGCGCTGCGCTGCTTGAGAATAATCCCACGCTTTTTATCAAAACCATATTGGCGCTCGATACGCGCAGTGATCTTGTCAATCGGCTGTGCGGCCTTGTTGCGTTTTCCCTGCAATATATCCCGTTGTTGGCGCTGCCGCTTGATCTGCCCGGTCAACAAGTCTTGTGCGATTTGCAGCTTTCGTTTTTGTGCGAGTGATTGTGCTTTGGATATTTGTCGTTGCACTGCGCGTTGCGCTACGCCCAGCTTGTTGATCTGCGCCTCCAAGGCGCGAATTTGCGGGCCAAGTTTATTTTGAGTGCGCCAGAATGTGCGGTTCAATTTGTCCCAGCCAGGGCTATCGCGCTGCGCTTTGCCAATGGCGCTCAAAATATCAAGATCTTGCTTATTGAGACCTTTAATCTGCTCGCCGGTCTCTTGCAGCGCCCTGATCTTTTTGGCCAGGGCACTATCCCCCGTGCTCAAACGGGCAGCCATTTTGCCAAGTGCGTTGCCAGTAGTGGTGCGCCATGCCCATTGTGCCGCCTCAAGAGCTTCTGAGGTGCGCTGGTCATTACCGCTTGCTCCTGGTTTTTTGTCGAGGGCTTTCAATTCCCACAGAGCGCGGGTCAATCCCGCGAACACATCCTTGTTTTTGCGGATTTGGCGCTCGCGCACCGCGTCGATCTCCCCGACACGTAACGCCCCGCCCTTTTTTATTTCGCTGGTATAAAGCCTCGCACTTCGACGATACCCAGTGAGCGCCTTGTGCCATCTGCCGCGTTTCAAATTAACTGAAGCAAGATTGCCGTGAGCGCGCGCCGTAAAATTGGTGTTGCGCCCGACAACCGCTTCCTGGATGGTTTTCACACGAGCATAATGTTTCTCCGCCAAATCCAGTTTGCCCAATTGCTTGTAAAGCCCGGCCAGATGATTGAGAGGGAACTGCAAGCCGATGGCTTTTACCCCATACAGCTTTTCCTTGATAGCCAAGTGTTTTTGATAATGAGGAATAGCCTCAGATGCACGGTCCAGCTTGATGAGCATTAGGCCAATGCCAAAATGCTGCATGGCCGTTTGCATATGCTGATCGCCAAATTCTTTTTTGGCCATAGGGAGCAGCTTTTGTGCCAGCAATAGTGACTGGCGATATTTACCGGCCTTAAAAAGCGTATTGGATTGTTTTTGCAACGCCTTGAACGAAGCGCTATCGGCGCTTGCATCAAAGGGTGCCACCAGAACGCACAAAGCCAGAAACAACCCAGCCAATCTATCGCCCATCAGTGCTCTCCTGAAAAACTTCAATCGCTTGAGCCTAACGCTCCAACGCAATCTTCGCAATCTAGAAGAGCCAAGCTCTAGCTCTTGGCATCCGCCTGTTGTTGTTCGCCGCTATAACCGAACGCGCGGCCATCATCACGCATGATCACATAAACGGCGGGAATAACCAGCACGGTGAGCAGGGTCGAAGATACCAGACCAAACAGGAGCGAGATGGCCAATCCCTGAAAAATCGGATCGAACAGGATAACAGCTGCGCCAATCATCGCGGCAACTGCTGTCAAAAGGATCGGTTTGAAACGGATGGCACCCGCCTGCACCAGCACATCACGCATGGCGCAATCCGTGCAATCCGAGTTGCGGATGAAATCTACCAGCAGGATCGAGTTTCGCACGATAATCCCGGCCAGAGCGATAAAGCCAATCATCGAGGTCGCAGTGAATGGCGCGCTGAACATCCAGTGACCGATCATGATGCCGATCAATGTCAAAGGCACTGGTAACAAGATCACGATAGGTAATTTAAACGAGCCAAACTGAATGACCACAAGGAAATAAATACCAATCAGCGCCACGATAAACGCGGCTCCCATATCGCGAAAGGTCACATAGGTGACTTCCCACTCTCCATCCCACAACAAGGTTGATTTGCTCTCGTCTGTTGGCTGCCCATAATAGCTGATGGTGGGTTTTGGCAGATCTTTCCAGTCATGCGCATCAATGGCTTTTGCAACTTCCAACATGCCATAAATGGGCGCTTCATATTCACCGGCCAGCTCGGCCAGCACCATTTCGGCATTGCGGCTATTATGGCGGAAAATGGGGAAAGACCCCTTTTCCCTGCGCAGCTTTACGACATCTCCAAGTTCAACGACCGCGCGAGCCCCCGGCAGCGCATTGGCTGGCACTGGTGTCGACAGGGTGCGCGATGAAAGGGACAGATCATTATTGGGCACTTTGACGAGGATCTCGACAGGATGGCGCCCTTCTCCCTTATGAGAATAGCCAACCGTCACACCATGCAGGTAAGACTGAATGGTGTTATAGACATCGCTCTCATTGACATGATGAAATTCAAGATTGTTCTGATCGATTTCAAGTCGTACGCGCTCGGTCTGAATACCAAAACTGTCATCGGCATCGACAATGAACGGGATCTTGTCAAAAATACCGCGTAGCTCGCGTGAAACGGCCCGGCGGGTTTTGGCGTCTGGTCCATAAATTTCCGCCAGCAGTGTCGCCATCACGGGAGGCCCAGGGGGCACTTCCACCACCTTGATCGAGGTGCCTTTGGAAACCGGTAGATCTTTCAACAATTCGCGCGCTTCAAGAGCAATTTGATGGCTGGTGCGGTCGCGGTGATGCTTGGCAGTGAGATTGATCTGCAGATCCCCCATATGGGGCGCCTTGCGCAAATAATAATGACGCACCAAGCCGTTGAAATTGAACGGTGCTGCGGTTCCTGCATAGGACTGAATGGACAATAGCTCAGGAATGTTTTTGAGCTTTTGTGCCGCGAGCGACAATATGCGGTCGGTCTCTTCAACCGTTGCCCCCTCCGGCAGATCGGCGATGATCTGAAACTCGGACTTGTTATCAAACGGCAGCAGCTTGACGGTCACCGCATTGAAATAAAACAGCGTTACGGAGAGGAGGGTTGCAATTGCCACCAATATCATAAAGATCAAACTGGTTTTACGGCTCGCCAGAAGAGGCTTGGCGACTTTGGCGTACATGCGCCCCAACGGACCGCCATCTGCCTCTTCGGCATGGGCATGAGCGTCGCCCTTACCGCCAAATTTGATCATCAGCCAAGGCGTCAGGATCATCGCCACGAAGAAAGAGAAAATCATCGCTGAAGACGCATTGGCCGGAATGGGGCTCATATAAGGGCCCATCAAGCCAGACACAAACAACATGGGCATCAAGGCAGCAACCACAGTCAAAGTGGCAATGACGGTTGGATTGCCAACTTCAGCCACCGCTTCAATCGCGGCCTTTTTCCTTGATCGCCCGTCAGACATGGCCCAATGGCGGGCAATATTCTCGATTACCACAATCGCATCATCTACCAGAATACCAATGGAAAAAATCAGCGCAAACAAGGACACGCGGTTGATGGTGTAGCCCATGAGATAGGAGGCGAACATGGTCAATAGAATAGTTGTTGGAATAACCACCATCACCACACCGCCCTCGCGCCAGCCAATCACAAAGCCAACCAGCAAGACGATGGAAAGGGTCGCAAGCCCCAGATGAAACAATAATTCATCGGCTTTTTCGTCGGCCGTTTCGCCATAGTTACGTGTCACCACCACTTCGACTTCAGGCGAAATCAAGCGGCCACGCATCAGCTCGACGCGCGCCAGAATATCTTCGCCAATTTTCACAGCATTGGCACCAGCGCGTTTGGCGATGGCGATCGAAACAGCGGGTCTTTTGATCAATTCTTTATCGGGTATCTTGCCATCGCCTGCATGCTCTTTATCGGCGCCTTTGCTGTCATGTCCGCCAAGTCCATAATGCCAGACATATTTGTTAGCAGGAGCACTGCCGATCACAACCTTGGCGATATCGCGCACATAGACCGGGCGGCCATTGCGCGTTGACATCAATAACAGACCGATATCAGGAATACCGCTCAGAGTCTGCCCGGCAACCACCGGCAGGTTCTTGTTATTGTCAAAAATATTACCGGCCAAAAACGAGCGATTTGCGGCTTTTATTTTGCCGATGAGCTGATCAAGTGTAATGCCGTAAAGGGACAGTTTTTCCGGGTCCGGTTCTACACGGATCTGGTCGCGGCGCCCGCCAACAACATATGAAAGCCCCACATCTGGAAGCTTGGCAATCTCGACCAGCAGGTCCTCGGCAATATAGTTGAGCTGATTGTCAGACCAACGCTTCACGGCTGCTAGCTTGGGAGTTAACGTCAATGTGACAATGGCCACATCATCAATGCCGCGCCCGATGATCAAAGGTTCTGGAATCCCAAACGGGATACGACTGGCATTGGCGCGAATTTTATCATGCACCCGCAAAATCGCATCATCGGCATTGGTACCGACATAAAAACGGGCCGTCACGGTAACGCGATCATCAACCGTATTGCTGTAAACATGTTCGACACCGGCAATTGCCTTGACGATGGTCTCTAGCGGCTCTGTCACCAGTTTAACGCCATCAATGGCTTTGAGACCATCTGTCATGACGTGAATATCTACAAGCGGCACAGAGATCTGTGGTTCCTCTTCGCGCGGCAAAGATTGCAGGGCAATGAAACCAATGATCAGTGAGGCAAACAACAATAAAGGGGTCAGCGGGCTGTCGATAAAAATCCGCGTTAGATTCCCGGACAGGCCGAGTTTAACATCCTGTTTCATTTTTCCCCGTCCCTTTGTCACAAGCAACAAACCCGTTTGACGTGCATAAGCCACGCCTGCACTCATCTTGTGCATTGGTATTAGCAATGTTTAAGAATAATGCCACCCCCGCTCAGGCGGGAATGGCATGTTTCAAGCAGTTATACATACGAAAGTTATAGTAGCCGTACACAATTGATGTGAACAACAGCGCTCTAAGGTCTGACCAAACGGTCGCCGGCCTTTAGTCCAGCCAGCACTTCAACCCCACCATTTCCCTTGCCAAGGACAACTTTACCGCCGAGTTGCACGACAATCTCGATACTTTTATTGTCGGCTTGTGCAAGCTTCACATAGTCAAGACCATAGCGCTTGAAACTGTAGCCGCCCGGAATGACAACGGCCTGCCTTCTATCAGCAGCGATGCGCACCAGCGCCCGCTCACCAACGAAATAATTGCCAAGACTGGCGATCTCCACATCAGCGATCACACGACCATTTTGCAATTCTGGATAGACCTGCGAGATCACACCGCGACCGATGGTCTTTTCCAGTGGGTCAAGCCCTCGCGCGCCAACCATCACAGAATCGTTCTTTTTAATAAAACGAGCATGGCGTTCAGGTAATTCAAGACGCAGAATATAACGATTGGCAGCAATCACAGCAAGGCTTTCACCGGCCAGCACAACACTGCCTCTGGTGGTCGAAACTTTCAGCACCCGGCCATCGGCCGGGGCCAGTACGACGCCTTGTTTCATCTGCTCACTCAAGACCGAGCGCTCGGCAACCGCCGCTTTTTCATCATTGGCAGCAATGTCAAATGCGGCGCGCAAGGCATCGAGCCTGGCAACCGCGATGACGCCTTTGCGTTTGAGGTTTCGGCCCCGTTTCAGGTCTTTTTGAGCTTTATCAAGGCGCGCTTTGGCAGCTTTCAAACGAGCATCCAATGAGGCCATTGTCAGTTTGAGTTTCTTATCGACGATCTTGCCGATCACCTGACCGCGTTTGACCTGCGATCCCTCGTCGACCTTGAGTGAAACAACAGTCCCGGACAGCCTGGCCCGGGCAACAGCAGTATCGGAGCTGCGCACTGTCGCAAAAACTGCCTTGTCATCAATAATGGTCTGCACCAGGACAGGAATGCTTGACGTAATGCGCTGCGCAAGCACCTCTTTTTGCTTGGCAACAAGCTGCCCCGTTGAGCCCATCACAATAGAGGCCCCCATAAGCGTCAAGCCAGTCAGCATCGATATTTTTACAGTCTTTTTCATATCTTACTTTTCTCCTTTGCCACACGCCTTGTTCTGATCATTCACCCGATGAACAAGGGGCGGCATCGCTATCGCTTCCGTTCGCTATCATCTTTATATAATAAGCCTTGGGTCAAAAACCTTGCTTTGCTCATTATATTCGTACATACGAATATTTGAATTTAACCTATTCGTTAAGACTTCAAATGTCAAGATGTGCCCCGGAACAGCGATGAGTGTACGCGGATGAACATATAGACTAACAATATTAGGTAATAGTTCTTTAAAAATCGGAAAGATGATTCGCTTTTCAAAAGATGATTGATAGCCGAACCTGACAATATACAGAAAGAGACCATATGGCCGCACACAGCTCTCGCAAGGTGATTTTAGCTGCCCTTGCCGGTAATTCATTGATTGCCGTTACGAAATTCATGGCAGCAGCCTATACCGGGTCCTCCGCGATGCTGTCGGAAGCCATTCACTCCGTCGTTGACACCGGCAATCAAGGTCTGTTGCTCTATGGAATCAAGCGTTCAAAACGCCCCGCTGACGACAAGCACCCGTTTGGCTATGGCATGGAAATCTATTTCTGGAGCTTTATCGTCGCCATCATGGTGTTTGCAGTGGGCGCAGGCATTTCTTTTTATGAGGGGGTCCACAAAGTCTTGCACCCACAGGTCATGACTAGTCCCACAATCAACTATGTCGTCCTTGGCTTTGCGATGATTTTTGAAGGGGCCGCTCTTTATATAGCCTACAAGGAATTTGGCAAGGTGCGGGGTAAACTGGGTCTTTTTGAAGCCGTTCGGCGCTCCAAGGATCCCACCTTATTCACTGTATTGTTCGAAGATACTGCCGCGATGCTAGGGCTCATGGTTGCATTTATTGGCATATTCATTGCCCATACCTACAATATTCCGTGGGTCGATGGAGCGACCTCCATCGTCATCGCGCTGATCCTGGCGGGCACCGCCACATTGCTGGCCTATGAAACCAAGGGCCTATTGATCGGCGAAGCCGCCAGCCCAGTGGTCATTCAAGGGATTCAAAAATTGATCGAAGAGCAGAACGAAATTGCCAACATCAATGAGATACGTACCATGCATCTGGGGCCAGATGACATCTTGCTGGCCCTCAGCGTCGACTTTGTTGATCAGCTGCCATCTGAGCGTGTTGAAGCGATCATCTATGAGCTTGAAACGCAGATCAAGGGACAATATCCCGAAATTCAACGACTGTTCATCGAAGCGCAAGACAAGTTTCACCACTTTGAAGCGGCCAAAGCCGACAAAGCGCGACGTGAAGACAAGGATCAGCCAAAAGAACAGGCGTAGCAGCGCTGTTTTGGCAATCTGAGCATAAAAGAAAAAAGCGCATAGAAAAACCGGGTAGTAGGAATACCCGGTTTTTCATTTTATGTGCGTGTACATGTGTGCTGGTCGTATGTTTTTATCGTTGGAGAACGATGTGGTTTCTGAATATTTAAATGCAATCTGCGTGCCAATCCCATAATAAGCCCGCCAAATCTTCAATAAAAGAACCTAGTGGTCTTCGTTTCTCCCCCCCCTGCTCCGCACCCCTTCTTCGTTAAAGCGCTCTGTGATATGGGCGCCAGTCCAGCGCCCATAGCGCCACGGCGCGTATATTGGCTGATGTTCCTCTCGCAGATCGGGGGCAGGATCGAGCCCATGCGATCCCCAGGGATGGCATCGTAATATGCGTGACAGGGCGAGCCAGCCCCCTTTCCACGCTCCATTGAGGTCAATGGCATCCGACGCATATTCCGAACAGGTCGGTAAATGGCGGCAGACGCCTGGTAAAAAGGGGGACACGCCATAGCGATACACAAGGATCGGCGCGCGCATCACCGCTTTGGCAATTTTAGCTAAGATCGTCATTTGTAGGGATCACCATTATTATGCAAAAAACGATATTTCGCATCCTCCTTTTTGGCTTTCATATCCACATCAGGATAATCTACCATGTCAGTTTGACACCGCGTTCCCACCTCAAATATCTTCGCAATGGCTGCGCTTTTATTCACCAGGTGATGGCCATTTGGCTGGCCGGCAGGAAAACCGGCAATGTCGCCAGACTTCAAGAGGTTTTCTCCCTCATCAGTGACAAGGGTCACTTCTCCCTCAACAATATAGACAAATTCATCCTCATTTTGATGCCAATGGCGCTGGGCGGACCAGTCACCAGGGTTTAAAACAAGCAGATTGACCCCAAATTGTGAAAGCCCGACCACATCGCCAAGCACGGTTTTCTCACGGCTTGTGCATGGTTCATCCATTGGTGAGGGATAGCCCGTGCCGATCCGCGCTTGCAGATCCGCAATGGTTGCTTTGTAAGGATAGGGCTTGTCAGACATTGCTTACTTCTTTGTTTTCAAGAGCCATGTCCATCGCATCAAGCACCGCATCAAAGGCAATCAATACAGTGCTAAAACGGGACTTATAGTTGCGAACCGGGATCAATAACTCGTAGGCCTGCCATTTGCCTGTAGGTGCTGCGCCCTCCGCTTCGAGCATAAGGCGCACGGTTTCGCGTGTTTGAGCGATCTCGCGCTTTGAGCAGCCAATGATATTATGACCTAGCATTGATGCGGAGGCCTGACCGACAAGACAGGCTTTCACCTCTTGTGAAAACTCTTCCACAACGCTATTTTCCATATTGAGCCAGACATTTATGCGAGACCCGCAAAGTTTCGAATGAGCACTACCATTACCCTGCGCCCCCTCAATTGAACCAATATGAGGGATATGGGCGGCAAATGACATGATCTCATTTGTATAAAGTTCTTTCATTTGCGACCCTGTTATTGCTATATCTTCGACCTTGAGGAACAAGCCCCCTATAAAAGCAGCATTTTCG
>JAJRQA010000267.1 GCA_024280475.1 Alphaproteobacteria bacterium | reverse complement strand
TGACAGAACACCAGATGAGGTTTATAGTGAGCGCGAACAAAGCAAAATGGCAGCATGATTAAACACGTGAATACACCTTAACAACGCTGCCAAGCTGTCCAACAATGTGGGACCAGCTCATTCCTTGGAGCCAGGTACTATTTATAACGAAATATTACTTGTAATTTTTGCAGGAATTTCGCAAGCTTACGGACGGGGACTGAGTTTTACTGGTGGTTGGTAATCGGCCAATCTGTCAGGCGTAATGTTTGGAAGGGCTGGGCATGGCTGCATTCTGGCGTAGGGTTCCCGGATTCTGGCAAAATTTCATTGCTGGACTATTGATCATCGGCGCGCTTTTGAGCTTGGACCGAACAGCCGTTGTCAAAACCTGGGAAGACTGGGCCGTCGATATCATGATCCGGCTGAATAGCTCACTGGATCGTATGACGGGGGAGCGCCGTGGACGTACAGATCTGCAATTTACCTTTTTGGATATGGATGAGCATTCTTTTCGCGACAAAAGCTGGAATGAACCTTTTCATGTGCCACGCGACAAGGTGTTGAAACTGCTGCAATTTGCGGTCGCAGGCAAAGCCTCGATCATTGTTGTTGATGTAAATTTGAGCAAGCAGGGCACCGATCTGGCCGCCGATAAAGCCCTAGTCGATTATGTCGCCAATTATCCCAGCAGTGCACCGCCGCTTATTCTGATGCGCGCCAAGCGCAACCAGGAGGGGCGTGACGCATCTGATCTCGGGGAGTTCAGAAAAACAATATTTGCAGGTATAAAACACTCAAACGTGCATTTTGCGCAGCCATTGTTTCGGCGCGACAAGCGCGATGGCGTGGTGCGAAGCTGGGTTTTATTTGATCAGGGGTGTTTTGGTGGGCAAGGTCTGGCAATACCTTCGGTACAGTTGCTTTCTTATGCCTTGTTGAAAGATCGAGCGGCCGGGGGGCTGCAAAATCTGCTGGATCTTGATGCCTCGATGAATGCCAATGCTCCAACTACTTGTAATACCAATAAGAAATCCAGCCCCAATTTGCGCCCGGTTATTCTGGGTAAAACTATTTTTCGTCAGCAAAGGCTCGGCGAGCGGTTGATCTATTCAATCCCGTGGCCAAAATCCAGCCATATCTCCTCCGACCTTGCAACCATCCCGGCCGTCTTTGTCACAGATCGTGGTTTTAAAAACTATAAAGAGGTCAAGGACCGTATCACCTTGATCGGGGCAAGCTATGGAGCCTCTCACGATTTACATCTGACCCCGCTTGGGCTGATGCCAGGAACACTGATCATTCTCAATGCCATTAAATCTTTGTCTTTGTTTGATCAGATACAACCGCCACCGCTCTATATTCGTCTGGCTTTTTTGTTCACTTTCATCCTTATCCTAAGTTACGTATTTTCGAAATATAGTAACATCATCAAGCTGTTGGTCGTCTCGACCATGGTATTTATTTTCTTTGTTCCGATCAGTTTCTGGTTTTTTAAATATGGCGTGTGGTTTGATTTTGGCATCTTGCTGTTGGAGATCAAGCTGCAGCACACTGTCTCTGAGTTTCTCGAGGTGAGGGAGCTTAAGCGCTTGCGCAAGCAATTGTTGGCATTTCAGTCAAATAAATCTGCGTCGGGTGATTCGAAATCAATTAATGTGCCTGCCGCCTTTAATTATTCAGATCCTGATGAACTGGAAGTGCAAGTGCGCCTGAAGCGCAACAAGGATGGCAGTTTCAAGGTAAAAGCCTCCCCGGCAGGGCTGTCCAGCGCAGAATTCGATATTGATGTCGAGGGCCTGAAGAAAAACCAGAGTGGCTATGTCCTTGATCTGAAACGCCGAGATCCTTCGTCTTAAAAATATATTTTGTATCGAAGAAGTGCCGCAATATAGGCGCAAGGCGAGGAAACGGGCTCTGTCGTGACCGATTTGGCGCGAATGTTTACAGAGTTTTTACCACAATTCATCATATTCGATAGTTGAGGACGGTCAGTGTTTCCTCTGTATTGCGTTTTTTCTGGTTGTAGATGCTAGGTTTTTTGAAACTTGTCCGTACTGCCCATTGGGTATTGCATCAAGTTGAAATTATCAAACGGCATCGTGAGATATGCGAAGAATCACCCACCCGGAACGGGTCACAGGCGTTCTTGAAGAATAGCCATAACAAGGTGGATTTAGCAGCATGATGCTCATCTCTGGAAAAACATAGTTTTTTGATCGCACGGTTATGACCAATCAATGATTGTTTGTAACACCCTCATATAAGTAAGTAAGAACTTGTGGTCTGTTAGGCACTAAGAAGTGCCAGCAACAGTAAAACGGAGGGAGCATCATGAGATATGCTCTAGGTACAGTAGGAGTCATTGCAGCGGGGGTGTTATTATTCGTCTCCGCAGCGATGAACTGGAGTTTCGGGTTTAGTCTGGGTAAGACACCACTCGAAAGTCAAATCCTTGGCGCAGGTAGCGTCGGGGCTGATGTTTTAAAAGCCTTAATACCATTCTTGGTATTAATTGCGATAAAACATCGTTCTTGGGTGCAGGCGATGGCCGGTATCCTTGTGTGGACAATCTGCACAACTTATTCACTCACTTCATCCCTAGGTTTCGCAGCGCATAATCGCTCTGATA
>JAJRQA010000266.1 GCA_024280475.1 Alphaproteobacteria bacterium | reverse complement strand
TGCCAAATGATCCCTGGAAATATTGAATTTCTTCGTTAATGCCAAACGCCATCCAGGAATAGATAAAGTAGATAAAGCCAAGGCCCAGCGCGAAACTGAAATTATGAAATGGCAGGGCGAAATTGCGCAGGCTTAGCAGGCGACTTGTCAGGCGCGAGGGGTAAATAGAGGGTTTTTCATGAGCGAATGGCTCGGCCTTGCCCAGCAGCCGTTTGGCGTTGGGGGGGCGAGGTCTGGCATGTGGCTGGTCAGCTTTCTTGGCATCATCTTCAACAGAAATTTCAAAGTCTTGCGCTTTGAAGTCAATTTCATCATCGCCTTTCAAAACCCGTTTTTCAGCTTTCTCAAAAGCCAGACTATCATCGCTGGTTTCTCCCGTTTTCGTGGCTACTGGCCAATGTACGGTGAGCTTGTTTTTGAGTTGATGGGTGGCATGAGCAAAAGCACCGCCGCCACCGCAGGTGATGAAGTGAATACCCAGATCTTCAGAATGATAGCGGCTATAATGATGCCAGTCGCCGGCCATCACTGCACAAATTTGCGCACCGGTCTTGCGGGCCAGCATGGAAATGGCATTCAGGTTCTCATGCTCGTCATAGCCTTTGGCTTCCGCTTCCAGCCAGCTGGGTTCGGCAATACAGATAATGACTTTGTCTTCTGGTCCCATCTGTTCGCTGATGAGGTCAAAATAGTTGATTTGGCCATCATCCAGATTGTTGGAAAACTGAATATCAGCTCCCCAGATCCACCAGTTATGGGGGAGTTCAATGGCAAAATAGCTGCGATGCTGCATGCATTGCCAGCCACCGATGCGGGTGCCTTTACCGTGGGCGCTACGATCTCGCGCCGAGCAAAACAGATTGTCAAAGGCGTTCAACCCATCATACCAGTCATGATTGCCAGGCAGGGCAAACAGTTTGCGCTCTGGTTGGTCATCAGCGGTAAAGGCCATATCATAGGGGTCTTGCAACCGGTTTTGATATTGTTCTCGCGAGGCTTGCGGGTAGGCCTGATCGCCGCCCATAATGAGCACTTCGCCATGTCGCAGGTGACCCACATCACCAAGGTCTAGACTTTCTGCGGCCAGCAGGCTGGCCATGGCAAAAGTCGGCTCGAACCCGTCTCCCAGATCAGCAATATAGTCGACCCACAATGCGCCATTGCCATCGGGTTGCAAGCGTTTGAGTTCGTCTGGATTTTTGGGATCGGAGTAGTCGTATCTATGGGAAAGTTCTTCTTCCGACGCCCGGTCGGTAGCCGCCTGGAGCAGTCTTTGATCGGCATATTGCCCCATCACCGAGGAGATTACCTCGCGAACGCCGATTTTTGCCAGCAGTCCGGGATTATACCAATCGACCATCTGCGGGAGTTTTTTTTCTTTGAGCGCTTTTAGAATTTTGCGTGGCATAGAATTCCCCTTAATGCTGGTAATTTCCCCAGCATTCCCATCTTTGCGTTAGTAAACACTTGTTCGTTTTTTCTTGAGCCGCCAAGGCCCCGCATCGCATGCCATTGTTTGCCTTAAAGAAAGACAGGTTTTAGTATCTTTGACGTCTCGTGGGGGGAAGTTGGTCGCTTAGATAATAAGGAATGGCAATGACAAAAGTAGAACGCCAAGACCGTTCTTAAAAAAGAAGTACACATACCAGATCCGAGGTTATAAAAATACCATCAGTTGCTGGAGATAAGTATATATACCTAAGTCGGTATAAGGCAAGTAATCATGTGATCTAGCGTGAATTCCATAGCCAGAAACGAATACTACCATCCTCAGAGGCGGAAATCAGACGTTTTCTATCCGGGCTAAACATAAGTTTTCGCACGACGCCCGTATGTCCTTTGAACAGTCGTACAAGCTGACCATTGCGGGCATTCCATATCTTGATGGAGTGGTCGCGCCCGCCAGATGCCAGCCATTTGCCATTTTGGGCAAAGGCCAGAGCGGTCACGGAGCCTTGCTGGGCCTGCAAAGTGCGGCGTAAGCGCCGGGATTTTGGTGACCAGATCTTGATGGTGTCATCGCTGGAGCCACTGGCCATGCGATAAGCTTTTGGCGACAGGGCCACCGCATTGACCGGCCCGTCGTGGGAGAGGTAGGTGCGGATCAGGCGTTTTCGTGAGCGGCGCCAAAGTTTGACGCTATTGTCGGCACTGCCGGTGACGAAATAGCGCCGGTGCGTGATGAGGGAGCGGATGGCGTCACGATGGGCCGCGCCGCGCATCTCCTCGCGCAAATATTCCCCGTCCCTGAACTCCCAATAATCCAGTTCGCCCTGACTGGAGCCCGTCAGCAAGTCGTTGCCGCGCCCTACAAAGGCAACAGTGCTGATCGGGCCATCAATGGCCTTGAAGGTTGCAAGTTGTTCTGTTCTGGCGAGGTCAAACAGAAAAATATTGCCGTTGGCATCGCCTTGCACCAGTCGCTCTCCCAAAACATCAAGAGCGGTGATGGATTGTTGATGCGGTTCAAAACTCTGAATAAGAACGCCGTTTTCCATATCCCAAATCTTGATGTTGCGGTCCGCGCCGCTCGATATCAGCTGGCCGCCTTTTTTGGCGACGAGCAGGCTGATTACTCCGCCGCTGTGGGCGCTCAAGGTCTTGAGGAGGTGGGACCGTGGTGCTAATATTGGTTTGGGTTTTGCTTTGGGCTTCGGCCTTGAATTGCGGATCGCCTTTTTGGACCTCGGTGACTTGGCGGTCCTTGAGGTCTTTGAGCCTTGGGGCACCTCGACCTTATTGGCTATTTGAGTGAGATCAGGGCGATAATAATTGATCAATAAAGCCAGACTGCCCAACAAGAGTAGGCCAGCGGTAAAGCGTACCAGCAGCGACAAAGAGCGAAACAGCTTTATAAAGATGCTTTTAAGGGTCTGTAATATTTTGCGTATTTTTGTAAAAAACACCGGGGCAACGGGTTTGCGCGGTTTTTTTGGTTTTTTGATCTTGGGGGGGAGCGGCAGATCGGCTACACCTTCGATGGCCTGCTGATGGGAGATATCTTTGTATTCCTCATCGAGTTCATGAAGCAGGGCCCGCAGTGAGCGAGGACTTGTTGCATCATCAACTCCCGCCTGGGCGCCTTTGTTTTGTTGCTGCGAGCGAGCTTTTTGCAGTATTTTTTTGCGCCATAAATTTGGATTTAATTTGGCAACAAGATTGCTCAACCAGGCCCATAGAGATGACCACAGCTTTGAAGCTTTGTTGGTGATTTTGGCCGGTTTGAGGCCCGCCTTTTCAATCAGGTCTGCCACGGAGGCCTGACCGGTATTCTTTAATATGTCGCTACGTCGGGGCAGACGGAAGCGAGATTTGTGGCCTTTCAGGCGCCCCGCCAGTATTGGCATTCTTGGCTTTTTAGGAGTTTTTTCTTTTTGGCTTTCTTGTGCTTTGGCGGGAAACAACAAGTTGCGCCATTCATCGATTGATTGCGGGCGGTCTTCAATTTTGATGGCAAGGGCGTTGTCGATGGCGGCGAGAAAGCCCGGGCTAAAATATCGCTTGGCGCGCTTTTTAGCGGGGATCATCTCATCGACTGCGAGGCGAGACAAGCTGTCTGGGGGAGCTTCACCGGTGACCATTTGGTAGAGCGTAGCGCCAAATGAATAAATATCTGTCCACGGGCCTTGCTCTTTGCTGTTTTTGGCATATTGCTCAAACGGCGAATATCCAGATTTGACGAGAGCGCTGACGGTTTTTGAGTTGAAGGTGAGTTCTGAGCGGGCCGAGCCAAAATCAATCAGGATGGGGGAGCCGTCTTTGCGAATGATAATATTGTCAGGTGCCACATCGCGATGCAGGAAATCATTGCTGTGGATGAGCTCCAGCGCGTTCAGCAAGGGTTTGATGATGGCGATCAGCTGGTTTTCCGTGGGAGGGCTGTTGAGACCAGCGCGCCATACTCCCATGTCGAGGCCCTCTTCATAATGCAGTACCATGAAGGCGGTATTGTTAGTTTTAAAATAGCGCAAAACCCGCACAATATTGGGGTGGTTAAACTGTGTGATGGCCTTGGCTTCTTCAATGAAGCGACGCAGCCCGCGCGCATATTTCATATCAAGGGTGGTTGAGCGTGCCTTGACCAGCGCCCAACCTTCACGCTCCACGATATCAACAGGAAAATATTCCTTGATCGCCACAGTACGATCGAGGGAGCGCTCATTGGCCTCATAGGTGATGCCAAAACCGCCCGCTCCGAGCACTTTGGTGATCACATAATCGCCGACCAGTTCAGTTCCGACCGGTAAGGCCAGAGGATGTTGGTTGTTTTTCGTCACGAGTCCTCAATGGCAAGCTTTCTGATTTCTCTTATATATTAGCATCAATTGAGAGCAAGAACGAAACAGACATTTTAATTGGTTGCCGCAAGCGGTCATAAAAACGACTTGCATGGCTGTTGGATTGATGATGTTCTGGCACGATTATATCGGGAGGTTATTGGTCAATGGGCGCATGGCAATAAAAGGAATGGGTTTTCGATGACTAGTCAAAACGGATCAAATGATCCAACCAAAGGTGGATCGGCTTCTGGCCGACCGCATGCAACACCTGAAACACGCTCAACGAGCCTCAAGGAAGCGCTGGCAGCACTTGGGCAGGGCGATGACAAGGAAATATCACCAACCGAAGCCGCGACTGGTGTGGAGAGCATTATGAATAACAAGGACGTACAGCCATCGCCTCCGGCGTCAAACGAAACTGAACCGGATGCGAGTGCCGATTCTGAAGCTCCCAAAACCAAGGTTTTTGGTGGTAGCGACGAAGAGCTGAAATATTATCAAGAGCCAGTGGTTGGCTGGCTGGTGGTGGTCGGCGGACCCGGCATTGGCGCACATCGGCCGATTTTTACAGGGTCCAATACGATTGGTTCCGCATCAGATCAGCGCATTCCGATTGATTTTGGAGACGAATATATCTCTAAACAGGAACAGGCCTATATCCGTTATGATGCCGATGACCGCCAGTTTTTGTTCATTCCCAACCTCGCCAAGACCAATGTCGTATCGATTGACAATGTCAAGCCGACATCAGCAGTGCGCCTGATGCCATATGATATTATTTCGATGGGTAATACACAGCTTGTGTTTATCCCGTTTTGCGGCGATGAATTTGACTGGTCTGACCTTCCGGTTCACTCCAAATAAAGATGGTGTTGTATTTTTTTATTTCGACTCCCAGTTTTTGATCACAGAATGTTTGTGCGATGACATTTGTCTCTTTTCAACATGCAGGCCGGTCCGATATTGGTGAGCGGAAACGCCAGGAAGATGCCTATGGTATCAAAATCTTCCAGCACCTGGACAAGAACGCCAGCAATGGTCAGGGCAAGCGCCGCTACATGGAACTGATCGCCGTCCTGGCTGATGGCATGGGTGGTCATGTTGGCGGAGCAAAAGCCAGCAAAATCACCTGCGGCAGTTTTATGACAACCTATCCCCAGATCGAGGGATCGATTGACCGCCGTCTTTTGCTTAGCCTGGACGCCAGCAACAAAACCGTTTCCAAAGCCATCGAAAAAGATCCACAGCTGGAAGGTATGGGTTGTACCCTGGTGGGGGTGTGCGTCGATCAATCGGGCGTGCACTGGGTGAGTGTTGGCGATAGTTTGCTCTATCTGTTCCACAATAAAAAACTCTCAAAGTTAAATGAGGATCACTCGCTGGCACCGGTCTTGAACAATCTGCGCGAACGCGGCGAAATCACAACGGTTGAAGCCCTGCATCATCCCAAGCGCAATATGCTGCGTTCGGCTGTTACCGGCGACGAGATCACCCTGGTTGATCTCAATCGTGAAGCCATACCCCTGGTCAAAGGCGATTGGCTGATTATGGCCAGTGACGGGCTGGCCACCCTTTCTCACGACCGTATCGCGAAAATCGTTTCCAGGAACAGCTCCAAAAGCGCAGATCACATGGCCCAGGAATTGATCAGTGCGGTCAAGCAGAAGGGTGATCCTGAGCAGGACAATATCACCGTTCTGGCGATTGGCTTTGACAAGATCAAGTCAGACAAATGATTGTTATCAATGATCGTTTGTCCATCGATGAAGATGATATAGAGCTTACTTATATGCGGGCCAGTGGTCCGGGGGGGCAAAATGTCAATAAGGTTTCGAGCGCTGCGCAATTGCGTTTTGATGTGCGCGGATCAAATGCGCTGTCCTTGCGCGTGCGCTTGCGGCTTGAAAAGCTGGCCGGGCGCCGCTTGACCAAGCTGGGGGTGATTGTCATCACCGCCAATAAGCACCGCACCCAGGATGCCAATCGCAAAGACGCTATTGAACGTCTTGTCAAGCTGATTGAGAGCGCCTGTATCGAACCAAAAAAACGCATTGCCACGAAGCCCAGCAGAGCGCAAAAAAGACGCCGCCTTGAGCGCAAGACCAAGCGATCTGGGGTCAAAAAGATGCGGCGGCGACCTGAACAATCGGAAGAATAGTTTCTATGTAAAACAAGGAGAGACTTGAACACTCTGTTTATTATTTTATTTTATACTGCGTTAAACGGGGAACTTCCATTTTCCCGGCATCTACCTGCAAAATAAAAAATAATAATATTGGAGCATGATAATGAGTCAGGAAAAACTGACTATCGCTATGGATCTTATCGATGCCTTGGCAGGCCAACCGGTTGGCTCGACTGCCGCATCACAAGGTGCTCAGGGACGAGAAAAGACCAAAAGGGTCATTGAAGCGGCTCGCTCCCATTATGTGCTACCCTCCTTTTGTGCAGAGATGAATTCGGATGCTAAAGAATGTATTCATTGTATAATCGAACATGAACCGGCGACCATCTGCCTTACAAAAATCAATGAGCCGGTTTCAGAGGATTTTGAAATTGAATGGGACACGCTCAAAAAATAGCGGACTTGAGTGACAAACAATTGCGTTTGCCTGATGGGCGATTGATGGGATATGCGCTATATGGCGATGTTGGTGGGCGACCTGTGCTGGCGATTCACGGTACGCCGGGTTCGCGCATCATGATGCAACCAGCAAAGCGGTTCGCCGAACAAAATGGTATTCGCCTGATTGCTCCCGACCGGCCCGGATATGGGTTCTCTACCAGTTGTCCCGACATTTCTTTCGCACAATGGGCAAGCGATATCGCCGCGCTTCTCGAGACTTTGAAAGTCGATCAGTTCTGGTTGTTTGGTGTCTCTGGCGGAGGGCCGTATGCCACCGCTATTGCCGCTTTGATGCCGCACAGGGTGATTGGTCTGGCGCTGGTTAGTCCGGTGGGGATATTTGATCAGCAGGTGCGCCAAAGCTGGTCATGGCGTAATATTTTGTTTTTTAGCCTGCTACCTCGCTACAGGTCCCTGACAAAACCGGTTTTTACTGCTGCGCGGTTCTTGATCATGTTGGCCCCTTTTCCATTTTTGAAGATTTTCAGCTTAAGTCAGTCCAAGGCGGATCGATTGATTTTAAAAGATGGTCGTCATCAAGCCGCGTTGCTGGCCGTATTTCGTGACGGCCTGCGCTCCGGGATAAATGGCGTACTGGAAGACCTTCGCCTGTTTGCGAACCCATGGCAGTTGCCGTTGCAAAAAATCGAAATGCCGGTGATCTTGTGGCAAGGATCAAAGGATCTGATGGTGCCGGAAAAAGCGGCGTTCAAACTGGCTGACAGTTTGAAGGATGTTGAAATCATTCGATTGCCGGGGCAGGGGCATTTTTGGATTTTTGAGCATTTTGAAGACGTTTTGAAGCGTCTTGTGGCTTTGGCCCGTGAGGATCGTTCTCCGTTTTAAGGGCTATCAAGAAGATTTTCGAAAGCGCCGACGCTCGACGCCAAGAGCAGCCGCTTCGGCCGAAAGGTCACAACAAGCCCATTCATCAAGCTCAAGCCTGTCCTTCAGATAGGGAGAGACGCCTCCGCGAAATTGGCTTTGATGGCCACAAACATCGCACAAGATATAATCTGTGTTGTCAATACAGCGCGTGAACCAGCCGATGGGTTGGGCCTCTGCGGTTTTTTCCGCCTCACATTTGCAAGCCGCACATTTATGGACCATCGATTTTCTCCCTCATGTTCAAACAAGCGCGCACTATGCCTATGTCGGAGCCGATTGTCATCCCTGTTGAAAAACCCACAATTATGAACGTTAGATGAATGAAGCTTTCCGGTTTGGTTCAGGCGGACTCTTTTATAACTGGTGTCAAGCTTGGTAATGGCCGAGTAGATGCAATGAAAGGAATGGAATAATGACCCATAAAATGTTAATCGGATTGGGCGTTTTGGCCGCCACAGCTGTCGCAACCAGTACATCGGCCTTTGCAGCTGGCGCCGGAGCAAGTGCTCGCGCTCACATGTATGTCCCGATAAAATCACTGGCCAAAACGGTGGCTTTGTCACCTAAAGCTATCCGCCGTAGTTTGCGTGATCGGGGATATCGCAATATTCGCTTCACTGACCACCACCTTCCCGTTTACAAAGTACGGGCTTGTCGCAATGGCAAGAAATTCAAAATGCGCCTCAACCGCTGGGGGGATATCAATCGACGCGTCCGCATTGGTCGCTGTGGCAGGTTTGGTCCTCGTCATGCCGGTCTGAGCTTTCCGCAAATTCGCGCCGGACTGCGTGATCGCGGCTATCACCGGATTAGATTCACCGACAGACGTTTGCCTGGCTATGGCGCAAAAGTTTGCAGAAACGGCAAGAGATATTCGCTGCGGTTGAACCGCTGGGGACGTATCGTACATCGCAATCGTCGTGGATGGTGTGATGGGTATGGCAGATATTATCGCGACGATTATCGCGGAGGTCATCATGGTCGAAGCGGTCGCGCCGGAATTCGCTATAACGGTCCTGGTTTCTCGATCACTCTAAGGAATGGTCGACGCTATTAGTAAGGATGCCCGGCGCCAATGGTTTTCATTGTCTCGCCAGGCGCGCCGGGCAACCTTGCTATATCGCAAAAGGGCATCACGGAACATTACCTCCTAAAAACTTGTTCCCTTACCTCCAAGTTGATGTCCTTTGAAGGGTCGGGTTGAGAAATCCCCGGCCCTTCTTTTTTGTGCATACACCAAAAGTATCTCTGGTTGACGGTCGAGGAACAGGGGGGGTAACGGGTCAGCGGGATGTTTATTCAATCACAAGTTCCACATAGGCGGGATCGCCGGATTCAATGGTCACTTTGCGGGAGAAGGTACGGCCAGAATATTTCGCATTGATCTGGTAGTCGCCAGCCGCCAAAATAAGGCTTGGTAAAGCGCCGCCGGCATTCTTGATAAGCTTTCCATCAGGGGAGGAGATGCGCCAGATGGCCCCCGCCAGGGCTTCGCCACCAGGCTTATTGACGAGCTTGAAGGTCACTTTGCTGGCGCTATGATTGATCACAGCGTCTGTGAGCTTACCAGCTTCAATGGTGATATCGGTTTCAATAAGGGCGTTGGCGGTGCCATAAAGGCTGGCGATATGATATATGCCGGCATTGAGGCGGATGGTGCGGGCAGGTTTTGCGTTGTCGAGTATCAACCGGCGCTTGCCGAATTGGTCACGTTCGTCCGAATAAATCCGATAGATGACCTTTGATGCGGGCAGTACTGATCCATCGAGATGGCGTGCGCCAAGTCGTAACCCACCTGCATTCAAGATGAAATTATGGACAAAGGGTTTGGACGATAAAATGTCCAGTTTCTCGGTGAGGTGGGAGCGCCCCCAGGACAGATTGACCAGATAAACGCCGAGCGGTAGCTTGTCGTCAAACCGAGGTGCCTCAATTGATTTTACGAGCTTGTAGCGCCCCTCATTGTCTTTGCGTGATTTATATATCCGCCAGAACAGCCCGCTCTCGATGGCTTTGCCCTGCTCGGTGATCAGTGCGCCAAATGTGACTTTTGCTGATGTTTCCGGCAAGGTGACCTCAATTGATGGCTTGTCACCAAGAAAGGTTGTGTTGGGGGGAGGGGCGATCGGTTTGGCAATAGGTTTGGCAGGCGTGGGAGGTGGGGCCGGAGCTGCTGCTGCTGCAGTCGACGCAGAAATCACAGATGGTGCCACCTCAGCGATGATCGTCGGTTTTTCAGTGATTTGCTGCCAAACAACCGGCGCTTGTGTTTTGGTATCAGCGGAGGCTTTTTGTGTGTCAGTTTGTTCAGCGCGCCGGCTGGTAGCCTTTTGGGTGAGCGCCGCTGTCGTCTCGGGCTCCATAGGTGCCTGTGCAATTACTTTGGTAGCTTTTAATCGCGCTGGAGACCGCGCGGGGAGAGGTACTGACTTTGGAAATTTGGTCGTGCGCCTGGCGGTCGCCTTGGCAGTAGGGCGAGGGTTGGGCAAAGGAGGGCGTGCCAATACGGCGAGCGTCGGCTTTGCTGGTTCTTCGCCTATGATCGCGGTCTGCAATATGACTTTGAGAACAGTGGCCATTTCGGCACTATTATCAACGGCTGTGAAGATACCATTGGTGGCATTGGACACACAGGACAGACGATTGACCGCGGATGTTTTGCCAAGCCCGATGACGTGGATTTTGGTTTGTTTTGAGCGTTTGGCAATCAGATTGGCGGTGGCACAAATATTGGCGCTGCAATTATCGCTGCCATCGGCAATCAACAACATATGCGAAGGTCGCGAACCAATATTGGCCAGATCAGCAGCGGCTGCCAGTGAGGCACCAATAGGGCTTTTGCCTTTTGGTTTGATATTGTTGATGACATTGGCAAAGGCTTTTGGTTTAAGCTGCTTGAGGCCCACCAGACGGGAAATATCCTTGCAGGATTTCCGGGAGTTGCGACCAAATGTGATGAGTCCTGCCTGCAGTTTGCCGCCATAGGCGGGAAGAGCGTTGCTTATGGCTTTGCGCACCAGCTTGTATTTCAGCTCATTGACCAGCTTGTCTTCCATCGATGCGGAGGCATCGAGAATAATCACCAGTCGGGCGGGTTGCCTGGCGTTGATCGGGGCGTGCGCGCTCAGCAGGGCAGCGATCATCACCGTAACCCCCAAGGTGCATCGAAGAGCTGTTCCACGCAGTGCAAATTCATTCATATTGTGGTTCCCCGCTATGTTTGAACATAGACGAAAAAATAAGGCATAACTATGAAAGATTTTCAAGGGCCTTTCCCTTGAAATAAACAAGTAAACCCCCCGCTCTTGCGCTTATTGCAGCTCCAGCTGAATGTTTTTATTGTCCCCGTTATTCACGACAAAGCTCTTGCGGTAGCTTTCGCCCAGATAGTCAGCCACCACTTGATAATTTCCCTTTGCCAATGTCAGCCTTGGCGTTATGGAACTGGCGCTGGCGATCTGTTTGCCGGATCGGTCAAGAATGCTCCAGAATACGCCGGGCAACGGGGGGTTGCCGTGGTCAATCACAAAGGAAAGTCTGACCCGTCCAGCACTCATCGAGATTTTATGTGTGGTTTCTTGACCAGCTATGACGCGGACCACGGCGCTGGCGCGCGCGTTTGAATTACCATAAATGGCGTTGATCCGATAATCTCCCGCACGCAGGACAAATCGATTGCGAAAACTGCGGGTTGGTAGAGACTGAGCTGTTTCCACCAGGGTGCTATTGGCAGACAATTTGACGGTTTTCGAATTGTCCAGGTCCACGGGTTCAATGGTGTAGGCGATCTGCGCGGATTGATCACTCGCTCCATTGTCTAGATTGGATGACAGTTTCAATATGCCCGCATTGAGGGTGAGGGAGACTGTTTTGGTATCGCCCGCTTTGACAAAAAGCCTTGTGTAGCTGGAGGCGGCTCCTTGACGGGCCAACACGAAATAGTCGCCCTTGGGGAGGATCAGCCTGGGGTTGGGGTCAAGGGTGCGGATAAATTCCACATCCTTTTTGGCGCGGCGTCGATAAATCGCATATTGCACATCGCGTAACTCAGGCAGATTTTTGGCGAGACGGGCGTTGAAGCTGATCTCTCCGGCATCCAGCAGCGCTATATAAGTTTTGCGTTCTCCAGCTTTTAGCGTGAAATCATGGCGGGTCTGTGTTTCATTGGCTCTTGCCTTGAGACTGTACTTGCCAGGAGGGAGATAGAACACGGCTTTGGCTTGTTGTTTATGGGTGATAATCTCGCCTGGTTTGTCATTTCCTTTCGAGGCGTCATAAAGGGAGAAAATAATATTATCTGACAGGGCAGCATTTTCCCCCAGTTTGGCGCTGGCGGTGAAAACCCCGACATTGAAGCTTAGTTGCAGCTTGAGAGCTGTTTCAGCGCGCAAGGTGACGTCGCGCTCGGCAAGCAATGTGCGATGGCGCACTTCAATATGATATTGACCGCTTGGGAGTGGTAAAAAAGGAGCGGCCAAGGCATGGCGCTGCAAGGGAGCGGCACCCGTTTTTGAGCTTTGCCCTGCTCGATAAATGCGCCAGCTGATATCTTCATCAAGATAGGGGCCTTCGGACGCCAGGCCAGCGCTTAAATACAGTCCTGCCGGCTTTTTCTTGATTAGTTTTTTCTTGGCAATGATTTGAGGTTTGTTGGTGGCGCCCAGCGCGCTAAAAACTTGCTTGATGGCGGCACGTAACTCGGTTGCATTATTGGCCCGGTGAAAGCGACCCTTGCTATTTTGGGCAATGCACGCAAGCTGTGGCAGTTCAGCATCAGGCACCGCAAATCCAATGACGTCAATGGTCAGCTCGGGATATTGCGCTGACAGATCGGTGGCGGTCTGGCAGGGATCGCGGCGGCAATTTTCGATGCCGTCGGCAACCAAAACGATATGGGTGCGCTGGCCCTTGGCCTGCTTTTCAGGAGACAACTTGAGCGCTATTGCTGCCATCTCCAGAGCGCTTGAAATAGGAGTTTTGCCACGTGGTAACAGGCGTTTAATTGCCTCACCATGGGCTTTTTGATCGACAGGACTGATAGGGACAATCATCTCGATATCGCGACAATCGCGGCGGCGGCGATGGCCATATGACATCACCCCAAGGTCAACTTTGGTGCGTAGTAAATCGATCTGGCGTGCCAGCTCCTGGCGGGCGATGACAATTTTTTCGCGCTTGTTCAAACGCCCCCACATGCTGCCAGAGCCATCAATAATCAGCACGGCTGGAGGAAGACTGTCGGCGCTCATGGCCTTTTGCGGCAGCATAATTAAGACCGCAATCAGGGCGGCGAATAATGGCGCTGCGATAAATTCATATTTTGACATGGCATTTCCCCGCATTTCCCTGCATTTTTGGGATGCTTGTGGCGACAATCTATCAAGTTAGAGCGTGCAAGTCTCAAGAAAATATCGTAACCCGGCGCCAACTGTCCTATATGTGGGCAGACAGCAAAAGATTACAGGGGAAGGTTGACAAAAATATGCCTCTTCAATTTCTATTGAAGCGCCGCTCGGTTGTGGCCTCGCAACTAAAAGAACCGGGACCCGACAAAGCGCAGATCAAGGAGCTGATCCGCGCTGCTATTCGCGTGCCTGATCACAAGGCATTGACACCGTGGAGGTTTCTGGTGTTTACGGGAGACGCTCGGGTCGATTTTGGCCGCTCAATCGCCGATATTTATGAGCAGGCTCATAATGGTGAATGCCTGCCACGCCATCTTGAAAATGAGCGCAATCGTTTTGCGCGCGCGCCAGTGGTGATTGCGGTTATTTCCAAACCGGTTGAGAGCGAAAAAGTACCTGCCAGTGAGCAGCTATTATCTGCCGGGGCCTCGTGTCAAAATATTTTGCACGCTGCCAGAGCGCTTGGTTTTGGTGGCCAATGGATCACTGAGTGGATTGCCTATGACTTGCAGGTAGCTGCTTTACTGCGTCTTGAGAAAACCGAATCTGTAGCCGGTTTCATCTATATTGGTACACCCGCCATTGTGCCCAAAGAGCGTCCAAGGGTTGAGCCTGAAGACCTTATGAGCTACTGGAAAAGTTAGACAAACTGATTGTCTGGAGTGAACTAATGTATTATGACGCCAGAAAAAATGACCATGGGCTGCAATATGACCCCATGAAGGCCATCGTGGCACCAAGGCCGATTGGCTGGATTTCGACCCTCAATGAAGAGGGAGGCGTCAATCTTGCACCCTACAGCTTTTTCAATCTGGTATCCTATCGTCCCCATTACGTGATGTTTTCTTCGCATGGTCGCAAGGACAGCTTGCGCAATGCCGAGCGCGAGGGAGAGTTTGTGTGCTCGGTCGCCACTTTGCATCTGTTTGACGAGGTCAACAAGACCGGTGCGTCAGTTGCCTCCGATGTTGACGAGATGCAAATGGCCAATCTCAAATCTAAGCCTTCGCAGTTCGTCAAGCCGCCGCGCGTCGCAAAATCTCCTGCCTCGTTGGAATGTCGGTATCATCAGACGATTGAATTACCTGCGGCGGACGCGCAGTCTGATCCCTATTTGATGGTTATTGGTGAGGTTGTCGGGGTTTATATTGATGACAAGGTCCTTGAGGACGGGCGCTATAGTGCTGATATGGTGAAGGCACTGGGGCGGCTTGGTTATTTCGACTATACGGTTGCCGGTGCCCTTTGTAATACCGATATGCCTTCATAAAGGACGATTACGGCATAAAGCGCTGGTTGATAGTAATTCATCAACTGATTGTTAAGGTTTCATTCATTATGTTTAAGCGGTAAGGAATTTGGTTTCCGGCGTTGTTTTGAATTGGTCTCGACTTTTTTAAACCCTCGCCTGGAGTTGGTATGCCCATCCAAAGAACCTCATCGATCCCTGTGACGGTACAAAATGCAATTACCGTGGCCTCTCGCCGGACTGGTGCCAGTTTTGACTATCTTGTCAATACTGCCCAACGCGAAAGCAGCTTCAAGACCAATGCGAAATCTTCGTCCTCTTCGGCCGCTGGGCTCTTTCAGTTTGTAGAAGGCACATGGTTGAAAGTGGTCAAGGAAGATGGCCCCCGGCTGGGCCTGTCGGAAATGGCGAAAAATATTCGAAGATCCAGTTCAGGGAAATATTATGTCCCCAACAGGGGGCAACGAAAACAGATTCTTGCCATGCGCCATGATGCGGAAACTTCGGCACTGATGGCCGCCGCTTATACAGAGCATAATGAACGTTATGTGCGGGGGCGTATTGGCCGCACGCCGTCAGATGGCGAGCTTTATCTCGCTCATTTCCTTGGGCCCGGCAGCGCCGCAAAGATGATCAACCTCGCTGAACGCCAACCCGATAGCCCCGCCAGTCGGCACTTTCCGCGGGCTGCAAGGTCGAATAAGTCGATTTTCTATAGTGGAGGAAAATCACGATCTCTTTCCGAAGTGCATAATATTTTGATCAAAAGCCATACCAGCAGTTCCAGCGCTGGCGTACGGCAGACACAATATGGTGCGTTTGATTTTGGCATTATGGGATCATTGAGTGAAGATTTAGGCGGCCCTAGTTATGGAACTGGTGCGGCTGGATCGATTGGTGTGTGGGGGGATACGCATAACGTGCGCGATAGTCAATCGCGCGCAAAGTCGGGTGCTACAAGCAAAAGCGCGGCGACACAAACCGGTGACACGCAACGGCACCGGCAAGCGAATGAAACCTATCGAACCGCTGCAAAGGTTCCCACTCAAGCTTCATCAAGTCAGTCCGCGGCCAATAATGCAAACTGGCAAAAAGATGCTTTTGGCGGTAGCTAGAGCCTATTGTGCTCATTGACGATCACCCTACCCATATTGGCTCCCTCACGCTGAGTAAGCGCATCATGCTCTGGGTCTTGCTCACAGTATTTTGCGTCTGAAATATCGCCCATAGACAAACCCCTGGCCGGTTTTTTATGCCGGACAAGGGCTTGATCGGTTTCCCGATGAGGTCTTGTTTTAGTATGCAGCGTTCAGAGCGTTTTTTCCTTGACCTTATTACAATATGTGTCGCGCGCTACGCTCACTTCGATGAGCACTTGCAGCGTGTTTTTGGGGAAGAGATGATATTATCAATTTGTCAGGCGCTCCTATAAGTTTCCCTATACGGAGCGCTTGCAAAGCGATACTCAATTCCACTTTTTGCTTGTTACAAAACGCCGGTTCTCTAATCAAAGTCAGCGTTCAATATTGCGCAAATCTCATATTATCCTAAGATCGGCTAAATCGTTCCAGACTTATCTGCCTGTTAGACCGTCCCCAAATGAATTGGGGATATAAGCGATGTTCACGAAAGGATTGCAGCAAATAGTACGCAGGTACAGTACAAATTGCACCAGATGTCACTGCTATCTTGTAGTGAATGATCGTATTTTTTATGTATATTTATGTGTTTTTTGGATGCCACACAGGATGCCAGTGTTTTAATACTAAGCAATGTGTGGCCGGATACTATCAGGCGGAGTCATTATCTTAACCTCCTTTTCCATTTATACTTAAAGTGTAGGGATAGAACTGTGTATCGTCAACAAAAATTTCCTCTACAAAGGAGATAAGTGGATAACAAACCGCCTTGCAACAAGGGTCTTGAAGCGATAGTCATAGTTTTTCGCGCGCTTCAAATAGCATTGCCGTCGCAAGTTTTTGGCAGACGCAACAAGGCGCTCAAGCAAACAAAAAATTGCCGCAAGGATAGAGAAGATTATGGCTGTAGAGACCCCGATTTGTGACTTTGGCTGGAGTGCCCCCCAATTTTCATTGCCAGCAACGGATGGAAAAACTTATACGCTGGAGGATCTTAAGGGAGAAAATGGTTTGTTGATCATGTTCATCTGCAATCATTGTCCCTATGTGAAATCGGTCATCGACCGGATCGTCAGGGATGCCGTTGAGCTACGAGACATGGGCATTAACACGGTGGCCATCTGCGCCAATGACGCCAATGATTATCCAGAAGACAGTTTCGAAAACATGGCTGTGTTCGCAAAGCAACACGGGTTCAACTTTCCTTACTTGCATGATGACAGCCAAAACATCGCCAAGGCTTATAACGCTGTTTGTACGCCAGACTTTTTTGGATTCGACAAAGATCTGGGACTACAATATCGCGGTCGCCTCGATGCCAGCCGCAAGGATGCAGTACCAGATGCCAAGCGCGACTTGTTCGAGGCTATGAGTACAGTCGCCAAAACCGGCAAGGGACCAATCGAGCAAATCCCCTCAATGGGTTGTTCGATCAAATGGAAAGCGGCTTAAGTGCCGCTTTCCACTTAAATGCTATTGTCGTTTTCTCAGACCTGCCCGCGAATTTCGCAGTAGGCTTGGCAGCATTTTTGACTTCTTGACCTTTGCGGGTTTCGTGCGCCTTAGATTGCGGATTGCTGACTTTTTACTATTGTGTTTTGTTCTCATGAATTTCGAGCGCTGGGTTGACCTTGGAGCTGCGGTAAGGCCGCCTTTTCCACCAAGATTTAGGTTGCGCTTAACCACAACAAATTGTTTGCTGGCAAGGGCGATTACCGGATTGCCTGGTTTTGACTTGCTGCGCAGGGCACAAGCCACCCGTTCGCTTTTGGTGATCGTGAAGCTTTTAGATCGAAATCCGCGATATTTTCCCCCTTTTATCCTGCTGGTCTTTAGGCTTCCCTGCCAGATGCGGTTTTTTCCGCAATTCAGGTGGTAGCGAGTATCGCCTTTCTTATTGGCCCAGATGCGGAAAAACACTTTCACCTTGCGAGATTTCCGGCCTCTGCGCTGGGATTTGGCCGACAGGCTGATTTTACCGGTGACCTTTAAGGCTCTGTCCGGGATATTATTGTCGGGATCGGAAGTATTTGGCTTATCGGCCAGACCACCGCCACCCGCGCCGGTGCAGTTCAGTTTCAGGTTTTTCCATCCGCTTGATTGACCTATGGGATTGGTCATGTCTTCGACCATGGCTTTGAAGGTTGCGTTTTTACTGGTTGTGACCCATTTTTTATATTCGGCGTGATATTTTCCCGAACCCCGGAAAGAAGACCAAGCCTCTATTACTTGATTTTGCATGGGTTTGTTTCCGACTTTCGTCCACAGCCGGAATTTCACAGGACCTTTCTTGCTTGTAGAAATGCGCACCAGTACCCGGCCTTTTTTGCAAACGGTGGCTTTATTGGGCTTTGTTGTGGCGTGGGAAAAGGTTGAGAGGAACATTTTGACGTCCTTGACCTTGAAATTGGGTTCCGCAGCGGCAAATCCGTCTGTCGTGGGTTTGATCACCGGATCGCAGACTACTTTGACCCGGAAAAAACTGGTTTTGTTAAAATCAATATCATGGTTCCATGTGTCGGGAAGTGTTCCTGCATCACTTCCATCTGTATTATTCAGACTGGTTACCTGAACAGTATCGACAACCAGCATCGCTGGAAGCAGATAATCGAAACTATATTTTTCACTTGGGCCCTCCGCTGACAGATGTTGATTACAACGCCGGATCATATCATTGCCAAAGGGTTGAGTTGCCACATGGCCGGGCGAGCTGACCGGTATACGGGCGGTGTTCAGAATGAAGTTACGGCCCGTTTTGAATTTACGTTTGCCAACAAAGTTCGATTGATAGAGCAGCGGGGCCGTATTGCAGTAACCTCCACATCTTCCAAGAACAACACCAGCGTGTCGAATTAACGTCCGAAATAAAGGAACGCGTTTGCTGACAAGGTCTATTTTGCCATAAAAACGGACCTGACCGGGTTTGATTTTATTCCATTTTTCCCGGTCGGTCGAAATGATATGAATTTTTTGATTGTAAGCACTTGTAATATTGAAAGATATTTTTTTCATGTTGCCGGGGTTCTCGGCGAAGGCTGGCGTTGCTGCCAATATGGTGAGTATGGCTGTCGCAGATAGCAGGTGCTTGTGATTGCTCATTTTCTTTCTCCCAAAACTGACACGCATGAAACACAGCCGCACGAAATTATTTCGCGTTTTGTACTGTGCTTGGCGTATTAGTCGCGATGAGTGGAGAAATGGTTCAATAGTCGAGGGATAAAACAAGTGAGGGTACAAAGGAGTCTTGCAGCCCCTTTGTACCCGTATTTTGGGGTGATCAGACCTACAATAACTGATCAAGGCCGGGGATGGAGCCAGCAATTTGTGCGATAACATCGCCGCCGGCTTTTTCGGTGGCAAAATCCATCAGCTCGGTGCCAACGCCTTTGGCTTGATCGATGGAAAGACCAGCACCTGTCAGGTCGCCAACCATGCCCATGACAGGGCTGTCGCCGCCTAGCATGCTGGCAGCTGCCCCCATCAGGCCGCCCAAACCACCACCACTGTCACCACCTTCGCTGACAGCATTTGCTGCGGCGCTGGCCAGATCACCGGCTCCTGGCATGGCGTTCATCAAATTGGCCACGGCTCCGGCGTCGCCTTCTTTTTGGAACATGTTGAGAATGATGCCAATGGCCGTTTTGGCGAGATCTTCGTCAATGCCGACACTTGAAACGATACGTTGGATAAGTTCTTCCATTTTAATCTCCTGTGAGAGGGGGGTGAGGGGTCATAATGCATAAATCGAAATTGGTTGCACACTTCATATAAAAGCCTGCCGGGCTCGTGGCAAGGGGGCACTTTTTCCAATCGCTGCGGGCTGTTATTGGTTGATCTTTATAAATCTCTCCGACAAAGAGCATTGATAATGCTATAAATTCTCCTAAAGTCGACCTGAAGTGATTCTCGGTATCTTGCGTTTTCATCATTGATTATCTGCCGGGTACGTATAAAAAACGAATTTGAGCAAGCAAAACAAGGAGCTGTTCGCGATGAGCGATGAGGGAACAATCTATATTGGCACCAGCAATGTGGAGAGCGAGCCGCAAAAAGAACACCTGTTACTGAAACTTGCCAACCGGCATGGTTTGATCACGGGGGCGACGGGCACTGGTAAAACCGTGTCACTGCAAATTCTGGCGGAAGGTTTTTCAGAGGCAGGGGTGCCAGTTTTTTGCGCCGATGTGAAGGGCGATTTGTCGGGGATTGGTGCAACCGGTATCGAGAAGGACTTTTTGGAGGGGCGAGCCGAAAAAATAGGCTTCGATGATTATAAATATCGCGCCTATCCAACCGTTTTTTGGGACCTGTTTGGCAATAAAGGTCATCCCATCCGCACGACGGTGCAAGAGATGGGGCCGCTGCTCTTGTCGCGCATGCTTGATATTAATGACACCCAGGAAGGGGTGATCAATATTGCTTTTCGTCTGGCCGAAGATGAAAAGCTGCCTTTGCTTGATTTGAAAGACCTGCGTAAGCTGATGATTGAGGTGTCCAATCGTGCCAAGGAACTCTCAAGTGAATATGGCAATGTGTCAAAATCCTCGGTTGGGGCGATCCAGCGCCGGTTGCTGGTGCTGGAAGAGCAGGGAGCCGAGAATTTTTTTGGCGAACCGGCATTGAAGATCAGCGAGTTTATGCGCACCACCTATGATGGTCAGGGCTTTATCAATGTGCTGGCGGCTGATGAGCTGATGAAAACACCACGTCTTTATGCGACGTTTTTGCTGTGGCTATTGTCCGAGCTGTTCGACGAGATGCCCGAAATCGGCGATCCCGACAAACCAAAGCTCGTGTTCTTTTTTGACGAGGCCCATCTTTTATTCGATGAAGCGCCAAAGGCCCTGCTGCAAAAAGTCGAGCAGGTCGTGCGCCTCATTCGCTCCAAGGGCGTTGGGGTCTATTTCGTCACGCAAAATCCGCTGGATGTGCCTGATAGTGTTTCCAGCCAGCTCGGCAATCGCGTGCAGCATGCTTTGCGGGCCTTTACCCCGCGCGAGCAAAAAGCAGTGCGAGCAGCGGCCAGTACTTTCCGCCAAAATCCCGATCTGGATACCGCAAAAACCATCATGGAACTAGGAGTTGGCGAAGCGCTGGTCTCAACTTTGATGAAAAAGGGCGAACCCTCCATTGTGCAGCGCACCTTGATCCGGCCTCCCTCGTCGCGGCTCGGTCCATTGGAAGATGCTGAACGGGCGGCCTTGATGGCAAAAAGCCCTGTGGTAGGGCTCTATGACGAGGCGATTGATCGCGAGTCAGCCTATGAAATTCTTGAAAAACGCTGGGCAGAACGCGAAGTCCAGAGGGCGAAAACAGCCGAACAGCTGGCAGCTGACAAGGAAGCCCAAAAGGCGGCGGGCCGAAAATCAAGGCGTCAGGGGCCGATGGAGGCCTTTGGCAAGAGCATGCTACGCTCTTTTGGTCGTCAGATCTCACGTATCATTGTAAAATCATTGTTTGGAAGACGATAAGAAAAACCTCAAGGAGATGTTTGATGGCGATATTGAGAAAAGGTCGCAAAGGCGCACCTGTGCGTATTTTGCAAGAAGCTTTGGGCGTGACGGCGGATGGAGACTTTGGCTCTGGCACGCAAAAAGCCCTGAAAGAGTGGCAAGGTGACAATGGTCTGAGCGCTGATGGTATCGCTGGTCCCGACACGTTTGCTGCCATGGGTTTGTTCCAGCTTGTGCTGGTGCGTAAAGGCTCTCGCGGCACCACCGTGAAAAAGCTTCAGACCATGCTTGGTCTTGATGCAGACGGTAAATTTGGCCCCGGCACTGAAAAGGCGGTCAAGGCCTGGCAGAGCGAGAATGGCGTCGAAGCTGATGGCATGGTTGGCGTCAAAACCCTGAAAGCCATGGGCCTGTTCGAAGATAAAATCACCAATGATCATGTCGCAGCCGTTGATGAGCCCGTGGCCGCTGAGGGTGAAGAGGCGCAGACTGTGAAGGTCGCGACCGCTGGCGCTGGTGGCGTGAGCCTTTGGAAGAGTATCACCAGCCTGTTTGACTAAGTAATAGTCCATCAAGACGCGAGTTGCTTGCCACTGGGGGCAAGCAAAACGAACCAGCTGTTGAGGGCGGTTTGTAGATGTGCGACCAATCACCACTGAATTTGCTCGAATATTGCACAAATTTGACTTCACGATGTCATGATGATGGGTGTAGGCTAAAATCGGAGATCTAAAGTCACGAGGAAGTAGGCTGGGGAGGGGCTTTCTTGTGAATTGTTGCGGATTTAAAGAGTTGGAACACTGATGCCACCCAAGACACCCTTGCTGGACACGGTCGACACCCCCAAAGAGCTGCGTAAGCTTGAAGATGATCAATTGCCGCAACTGGCGCGCGAATTGCGCGATGAGATGATTGATATTGTCTCGCTGACCGGCGGTCATCTTGGAGCTGGTCTGGGTGTCGTTGAGCTGACGATTGCCCTGCACAAAATTTTTGATACTCCAAATGATCGATTGATCTGGGATGTGGGCCATCAAACCTACCCTCACAAAATTCTGACAGGAAGACGCGATCGGATGCGCACCCAGCGCCAGGGCGGCGGGCTGTCGGGTTTCACAAAACGCAAAGAGAGCGCATATGATCCCTTTGGCGCTGGCCATAGCTCTACCTCGATATCGGCTGGGCTTGGCATGGCGGTGGCCCGCGATCAGCTTGGCGGCTCCAATAAAATCATTTCGGTGATTGGTGACGGGGCCATGAGTGCGGGCATGGCATATGAAGCGATGAATAATGCGGGCGCCATGGACAGCCGCATGATCGTCATCCTCAATGATAATGATATGTCAATTGCGCCACCGGTTGGTGCGATGGCGGCTTATTTTGCGCGCCTGTCCTCGGGGGGCACCTATCTTTATCTTCGCGATATTGCCAAACAGTTGGCAAAAATCCTGCCGCAAAAGTGGGAAGAGCGGGCGCGGCGTGTCGAAGAGCACACGCGCACCCTATGGGCTGGCGGCACCTTTTTTGAAGAGCTGGGTTTTTATTATGTAGGTCCGATTGATGGCCATAATTTCGAGCATTTAATGCCGGTTTTGCGCAATATCAGGGACGCCGAGCAAGGGCCGATCTTGTTGCATGTGCGCACCCAAAAAGGCAAGGGCTACGCGCACGCTGAAAAAAGCGCCGACAAATTTCATGGCGTCAGCCGTTTTAACGTGGTGACCGGCCAACAGGAGAAATCTACGGCGCGCAGCTATACCAGCGTGTTTGCCGATCAGCTGATCAAGGAAGCGGACAAGGACCAGCGCATAACGGCAATCACTGCTGCCATGCCTGATGGTACTGGCTTGAAGAAATTTGCCAAGAAATTTCCAGATAGATGTTTTGATGTGGGGATTGCCGAGCAACATGGCGTGACTTTTGCGGCGGGGCAGGCGGCTGATGGGATGAAGCCTTTTGCGGCCATTTATTCGACCTTCTTGCAGCGCGCTTATGATCAGGTCGTGCATGATGTGGCGATCCAGAACCTGCCTGTGCGCTTTGCTATTGATCGTGCCGGGCTGGTAGGGGCGGATGGCCCGACCCATGCGGGATCGTTTGATCTGGCTTTTTTGTCCAATCTGCCAAATATGGTGGTGATGGCGGCAAGCGATGAGGTGGAACTTGCGCGCATGGTGGTGACCAGCGCGGCGCATGATGCTGGACCCATTGCTTTTCGCTATCCGCGCGGCAGCGGCGATGGTCTGATCATCCCTGATCAACCAAAAGCATTGGAGATCGGTAAAGGACGCGTGCTCAAGGAAGGCAGCAAGGTGGCGCTATTGTCGCTTGGTGGACGCCTCGAGGTCGCTCTGGCGGCAGCGTCGAAACTAGACGGCTTTGGTCTCTCCACGACGGTAGTGGATGCGCGCTTTGCCAAACCTCTCGATACCCAATTGATCACCCAGTTGGCGCGTCATCATGAAGTGCTGTTGACCCTTGAAGAGGGGGCAAGTGGTGGTTTTGGTTCGCAGGTATTACATTTCATGGCTCATGAAGGTTTGCTGGATAATAAGAGTAGCGGGGGTCTGAAAGTTAGACCGCTCACGCTACCGGACGAATTTATCGATCATGATTCTCCTGACATTATGTATCAAAAAGCGGGACTGGATGTGGACGCCGTTGTGCGCACGGTATTTGCAGCTCTTGGCCGCGAAATGAAAGAACCTAGCGGCCATCTCGATCTGGCCTGACGGAGTGCCATTATCCGTTTAGGCAATGGTTAAGTCATGCGTGTCCTGTATGGCTGGCATGTTTTGTCGCACCTACACTTTTTAACCCGAATCAGCGACAGTGCTTCCCAAGGAATAGTTTCAATGTGAGGGGAGTTTAATTTATGTCACGGCAATTGCTGCAATTGAAGGGGGATCCCTCAATCCGCCGTTTTGTGTTTTCGCAGACGCGCGCCGAAAGTCTGTTTGATCAGCGTTATGACGAGCTGATGGATCGGGTCGAAGAACTATTCCTGTTTTATGGCGTTTTCCATGTGCAAATTCACATGTCGACCTGTCAGGTTACGGTCTGGCTGTATGATGATCCCTATAATTACCGGGTTCTGGCGGGGGAAGAAATCTTTTCACCAGAAAATTATCAGCGCACGCCAAATCTATCCTATCCCGAAGGTGCCAGCATCGACGCCAAGCAGATACGCCCTTTGCTGGATCGCTTCCGCAAGCTGCGTTTTGGCGACGATACGGTCTATCTGCGCTCAGGTTCCATCAATGTCATGAACGGTTGCCTTGGGCTTAATTTCTCGTGCGATGGGACGCATTATGTCGATCATGAGGAATTTGTCACCAGCGAGCTATACGAAGTCTGACCTTGTGTGCTATCAACCCCGATGGCTGAAATCAATCTACAAATAGAGTCTCTTGGAGCTGGCGGTGACGGTGTTGCAATCGGTCCCGAAGGCATGCCCGTATTCGTACCCTTGGCCTTGCCGGGGGAGAGCGTGGCGGTTGCAATAACCGAGGGGCGCGGCAAGCTTTTGCGTATTGTCGAGCCATCTAGCGATCGTATCAAGCCGGTCTGCACCCATTTCGCGCAATGTGGGGGCTGCGCCCTGCAGCATTTGCGCGCTCCGGTATATGAGAGCTGGAAGCGAGAACAGCTAGCCCTGACCTTGGCGGCCCGTGGTCTTGAAACAAAGGTCCAGCCGCTCGTCGCTGGAACAATCGGTATGCGCAGACGCGCCGTTTTGAGTGCCACACGCACAAAAAAGAGCGTCATGATCGGCTATTTCAAACGCGGCAGTCATGAGCTCGTCGATATTCATC
Source organism: Alphaproteobacteria bacterium (assembly GCA_024280475.1). Taxonomy (GTDB): domain Bacteria; phylum Pseudomonadota; class Alphaproteobacteria; order Rhizobiales; family JAKIUO01; genus JAKIUO01. The sequence continues at coordinate 2,491 of JAJRQA010000266.1, read as the reverse complement.
AATGCCCGGTTCTGAGCCCCGATATTGTCGAAGCGCTGCCCGCTTTGCGCAAGCTGGTGCGTCCTCTTTTATCGCGCAAGAATGTTGCGCGGGTGTCTGTTTTATCTACCCAGGGTGGTCTTGATGTCGTTATTGACGACGTCGAACCGGCGACCGAGGCCAGCATGCGCATCAAGCTCGTGGAGCTTTCTATGGGGCTGGCGCTAGCGCGGTTAACCGTTGCTGGCGATATGATCATCGAAAAAGACCGCCCCTTTATTTCGTTTGATGGCCTCAAAGCCATCTCGCCGCCAGGAGGATTTTTGCAAGCCAGCCAGGTCATTCAGGACAAGATGATTGCCCATATCCTGAAGCTTGTCAGTGCGGTCAAGCGCCCTAAAGGGCGGGCTCTTGACCTTTATAGTGGCATGGGAACTTTCTCTTTGCCACTGGCCCGTAATTTCAAAGTGCTGGCGGTGGAATATGACAAGCCAGCACTGCAAGCCCTGCAACATGCGATCGGCCTGTCTGAAGGGCTGAAACCTGTTGAGATCCTCGAACGCGATCTTGCCATCATGCCACTAAGCGCTCTTGAGCTGCGGGGCTATGATGTGGTCTTGTTCGATCCGCCGCGCTCTGGCGCAAGATCACAAGTGGCAGAACTTGCTAAATCCGATATCCCGCATCTCATCGCCATCTCGTGCAGTCCTGCAAGTTTTGCCCGTGATGCGCGCATCTTGATCGATGGTGGCTATGAGCTAAAATCTCTGACCCCGTTTGATCAGTTTTTATATTCAACCCATGTGGAACTTGTTGGCGAGTTCGTGAAGAAGTAATGCGCTCGCCGCGCGGCAGCTTGTTCAGCTGGAACCAAGGGCTGGCCCTTGGAACCCGATTTTTTTGTGGGGATGTTTATGGAGGTGAGTATGTTCCGTAAGGTGAATAATTTATTGAGCATAGTACAAAGCACTGTTACGCTATTTATATGTGGCCGGTCAAAGTTAGATTATCTATAAAATAACGCCAATTGGAGGTCGCTTTATGTCAGATATTCCCACGCAAGAAGAAGCTATACGCCAGCTATATCTGTTATTTAGTAAATTGAAAGAAGAAGTTGATAGTCAGCAAGTGGCGCTCGCACGTATTCAAAGGCCATGGTACAAGGAAGGGGCAACATTAATTGCTGTGCTTGCTTTTTTGTTTTCTCTTAGCACCACTGTTTTTTCCTATATTCAGACCAAGCAGCAACATATTCACGACTTAAGGACTGAAGTGAGGGCAACACTGCTTCAATTTAGTGAGTTAGGGATAGAAACACTCAAATCACAGGAGCGCTACAGGAATAATCCGCAGCTAGCAGGTTTACTTGGGGACAAAGCTGGTGGTGTACTGGGGTTGTTAGCTGTGCGGGTTTCCGAACTTGCCATGGAAATACCATATTATATTTCAGTCAAAGAGCATCTCACTATAGCGCAGATTTTATTCAGTGCAGACAGACCGGGCTTATCCAAGAGGCATACTGTAATAGCTCTTGAACGCAGCAAAATCCCTAGACAACGTTTTGAAGCGATGAAGTTGCTTGCATTTTATGCCCAAGATAGTGATGACTTATCAGCTATGCGAAGCTTATATAATAAAGCCTTAGGAGTAGCTGAAAATATGGAGCCACCCCATATAAGCCATTGGAAAAGGTTTCTTCTTTTAAAAGAATGGAGCAAACGCGAACTTGATTTGAAGCAGTGCGATGAATTTGGACGCGTTATTGATATTGCAGGAACAGAATTCATGAAGTTACGCTTGAATCTCCAAAAACGAGTAGCTAAAGAATTTAAGGAAATTCGCAATATCAATTGTATTCAGTGAAATCTCAAAATGGTTTCCAAAGGCTGGCCTTTGGTGCCAGCCGCATAGGCTGCCTGCGCGGCGAGCGCATTACCCAACCTGCCCACGATGCCGTAAATAGTGATCGGCCAGTACCAGCGCCATCATGGCTTCGCCAACTGGCACGGCGCGGATACCAACGCACGGGTCGTGACGCCCCTTGGTGGAGACCTCGGTTTCAGAGCCATCGCGGTTGATGGTTTTGCGTGAGGTGCGGATGGAAGAAGTTGGTTTGACGGCAAAGCGCGCCACCACCGGCTGTCCGCTGGAGATACCGCCCAATATGCCTCCCGCATTATTGGAAAGAAAGTCCGGCCCCTCATCACCAGCGCGGATCTCGTCGGCATTTTGCTCGCCCGAGAGGGCCGCGGCATCAAATCCAGCGCCAATTTCCACGGCTTTAACGGCATTGATGCTCATGAGGCCAGACGCCAGATCCTGATCAAGCTTGCCATAGACGGGGGCGCCAAGACCAAGCGGCACGCCGGTTGCTGTCAATTCGATCACGGCGCCAAGCGATGACCCATCTTTGCGCACCTTGTCGAGAATAGTAGCCCAGTCCTCAGCGGCTTTGGCATCGGGGCAAAAGAAATCATTTTGATTGATCTGCTCATCGTCCCAGTTATCGCGA
>JAJRQA010000265.1 GCA_024280475.1 Alphaproteobacteria bacterium | reverse complement strand
TGGCAACAGCGGCGGTCACACCAGCAACAGCAGCAGCACCCCCTTTGAGGAATTTCCGACGCGTGGCAACTTTGTCGGTGCGTTTTGAATCATCAGTCATATTTTGTCTCTCCGTGCTTTTTTATTTTTGACTACTCATTCTTGAAGTATGAAGGGCATCTCCCGATTGATGACCCGATTTAGTATGCGGCACTTTGTCTACTTGTTTTCTCCGCATATGCCAAAAAGATAGCAACAATCTGCAATCAAATCAACCGTTTTCCCCCAGACAGGATGAACGCCATGTGCAGAATGACTATTCTTTCGGCGGGCTTTGAATTAATTTATTTTCATTATAATTCAATAGCTTGGTCAAGCAACTCGATCCAGTGCACAATCGGGGTTTTGGTGCTGGTCTGCAAATGCAGTTGGCAGCCAATATTGGCCGTGGCGATGAGGTCGGGTTTTCCCCTCTCCAGCGCGCCAATTTTGCGCGTCAAAAGCCGTTTGGCCATTTTTGGTTGCAATATTGAATAGGTGCCGGCCGAGCCACAACACAGATGATTTTCGTTTGTTAATACCAGTTCAAAACCGCATTGCTTGAGTATGTTGGCGATAAGCTCGGGTAGTGCTTGACCATGTTGCAATGTGCATGGCGTATGAAGAGCGATTTTCTGGCCTGTCAGGCGTAAATTCAAACGGTCCAGCTGTTCGTTTGCGAGGATTTCAGCAATGTCTTTCGCCAGATCAGAAACTCGCGCGGCTTTTTGTGCATAGGTTGGGTCGTCTCTTAGCAGGTGACCATATTCCTTGATCATGGTGCCGCAGCCAGAGGCGGAAATGACGATTGCCTCAGTACCATTTTCAATATCTGGCCACCAGGCATCAATATTGGCGCGCATATAGTCGAGACCCTCATCATGAGCACCCAGATGATAGTTGACAGCTCCACAGCAGCCAGCTTTTGCTGGAGCGGTGAGCGAAATTCCCAGTCGGTCAAGAACGCGGGTGACCGCCGCATTGGTATTGGGGGTTGCAGCGGGTTGGGCACATCCCTCAAGTAACAACATGACCCGTTTGTGGGTATCTGTACGCTCTTGTTGGCGAGGTGATATTTGCCGTGGCGGTATTTTGTTTTTGAGAGCTGCTGGCATTAGCGGGCGCACGCTTTGGCCAATGCGGAGCAGGGCGCCAAACAAGGGGGCGTTGGGCAAGGTCTTGCGTAACCCCCAGCGGATCGCGCGTTGGCCCGGACTGCGCGGCAATTCATGTTCCATGACGCCGCGCGCCATATCGATGAGGCGACCATATTGCACCCCCGACGGGCAGGTGGTTTCACAGGAGCGACAAGTTAAACAGCGATCAAGATGGGTGCGCGTGGCGCTCGTGACATCGGCGCCTTCGAACAATTGCTTGATAAGATATATGCGCCCGCGCGGGCCATCGCGCTCATCGTTCAGCTCTTGATAGGTGGGACAAGTGGCGTTGCAAAACCCGCAATGGACGCACGAGCGCAAAATGCTTTGCGCTTCATCAGCGAGCTTTGTGCCGGTAAATCTGGGGGCGAGTTTGGTTTTCATGTGCGCCTCATTTCCTTACATCCAGCCATACAGGCTGCCGGGATTCAAAATACCATCGGGATCAAAGGCCTGTTTGAGGCGCTTGTGAAGCTTTTTGTGAGTGTGCGACAAGGCCGGACGCACTTCGGCTTGACGGTCTCCCCCCTTGAACAAAGTCACGTGTCCACTGGCTTTGATGGCGATTTTTTCCAGATCAGCAAGCTCAAAATCGCCGCGCAGCCAGCGTTGTCCACCGCCCCAATCAAGGAGCATGTTATTTGTGTCCAGCAGCACATCCGCCGTTGGTTTGATCGAGAAACGCCAAAGAGGATCATCGCCAGAAAAAAACGGCACCTTTTGTTCGCGTAAATCGTCCCAGAAACGGCTATCAGAAGGCAGCATTTCACCACCCCATAATTTGCGGGTGGCATTAACTCCCTGACTGGTGCCGGACAAGCGCATATATAACACGCCATCGCTCCAAGCGGCCCCGCTCACTGCTTGCGCCGAATTGGTCAATGCGGCTATTTTTTTGATGGCCTTATCTTGTGGCAGCTCATAGATCAAGGTCATCGTATGCTCGTTGCGGGGTAGTAGTTTCAAGCTCACTTCGGTGATCACGCCAAGGTTTCCAAGGGCGCCTGCTTGCAAGCGCGTGACATCATACCCGGCGACATTTTTCATCACCTCGCCGCCAAAGCGCAAATGCTGCGCTTGTCCATTTATGAGCCGTATGCCAAGTGCCATATCGCGGATTGACCCTGCATAGGGGCGCGCTGGTCCCGACAGATTACAGGCCAGTGTGCCACCAATGGTGGCATTATCTCCCAGATGCGGAGGCTCAAACGGCAGCATTTGCCCTTGTTCTTCAAGGACTGCTTCAATCTCATCAAGTGTTGTACCAGCGCGGGCGCTCAGCACAAGTTCGGTTGGATCATAGGAGACAATGCCTTGGTGCTCCTTGATGTTGAGCGGTGTGCCTGTGACCTGTCTGGCAAGCACGCCTGCTTTGCTATTGCCGCCGATAATTTTCAAGGGAGTTTGGTCTGAGCGGGCGTCCATGACCTGGGCAACAAGTCGCGCGCTGATATCAGTCATGGGCGTGGGCCTCATGGCCGTGTTCGTGCCCGTGTTCGTGCCCGTGCCCTTGCCCTTGCCCTTGCCCTTGCCCGTGTTCACGGTTGAGAGCGCGGTATTCCTGACATTGTTTAAGCGTTGGAATGCCCTTGCCGGGATTGAGAAGGCCAAGGGGATCAAAGGCGTCTTTGATGACCATGAATTGTTTGATTTCCTGATCGCTGAACTGGGCCGGCATCTGGCGTATTTTTTCGATCCCGACGCCGTGTTCGCCAGTGATACAGCCACCCGCTTCGACGCATAGTTCAAGAATTTCGCCGCCTAATTGTTCGGTTCGCTCCAGCTCACCCGGGACGCCCGCATCATACAAGATCAGCGGATGCAGATTGCCATCGCCAGCATGAAAGACATTGGCAACGCGCAGGCCATAGCGCTGCGCCAGGCTGGCGATTTTTGACAGCACATGAGAGATCTGGGAGCGTGGAATGCTGCCATCCATGCAGTAATAATCCGGCGACAGGCGGCCAATAGCTGGAAAAGCTGACTTGCGCCCTTTCCAGAACAGTACGCGCTCGGCTTCATTTTGCGATA
>JAJRQA010000009.1 GCA_024280475.1 Alphaproteobacteria bacterium | reverse complement strand
ACAGAACGAGCTTCCGCACCGATCTTGATTTCAGCCACGGGGCCTGGCACCTTCATCCACAAATCGATCATGACGATCTTGGCATCACGGCCAATCACGAAAAGATAGCGTCCAGAAGAAGAGATGCGCGTAATATGCACCGCATAACCGGTTTTGATGATTTGCAGAATTTTCTTGCTCTTGCCATCGATCAAAGCGATTTCGCCACTATCACGCAACGTGACTGAGAAGATATTATCAATATCGATCTTGTTCAGTTTCTTTTTGGGACGCTTGTCGACCGGGATAATAACTTTCCAGCTCTTGCGCACTTCGGCCATGCCAAATTCCGGGGGAACTGGAGGCTCATTCATCAAATAGCGGGCCATCAGATTAATGTCAGCCTTACTGAGGTCCCCAGATGTACCCCAATTGGGCATGCCCGCAGGAGAACCATAAGTAATGAAATCTTCAAGAGACTGTAATCCGCGCTCGCGAGTAACATCCGTGGTCAGCGCTTTGCCTGTGGCACCTTTGCGCAAGACACCATGACAACCGGCACATCTCTGGAAGAATATTTTGTTGGCCTTCGCGAACTCTGCCTTGGTCAGCGTTGGTACTCCTGGTTCGCTGCCAGGCTGTTTGAGTTTTTGATCCTTCATCACATCAAGGCTTGGTTCATATTTGTCAGAAGCCGTCGTGCCATGCTTTTTCAGATCAGCGGGCGCTGGCGATTTGGCCTGCGCAATTGAAAACGAGCCGCCCAGCAGGATTGCTGCAAGAGCAGTTCTTGTTAGTAACGTTATATTTCGTCTCATTAGACTTATCTCCAAAGACTTATCTTCAAGGGTCCTGTTACATTAACGAACATAGATATTCCGCCCAGCGTCCTCCTTGACCTTTGTTAAGGCCGCTTCACAAACTTTCTCTATGTTGGTGAAATGACATCATAAAAGCGGGTGATTTGAATAATGGGTCAGGCAATAATTCGATTCCTTCTGACGGTTTGCATGATCGCCTCTATTGGAATGGAGATCCGCCCGGCCTTTGCACTTGATGGTGACAAGTCTCGACCTCTTGACAGCAAGCAGACCCGCTCTTTTTTTGCGTCTCCCCCAAAAAGCCTGACATTCCAACCAGTAGAAAACCAACCACCAGCAATGAAAGTCCTTCAACAAGGCAAGCTGATTGGCTATGTGTTTTCGACTTATGAGGTTTCCGGCTCTCTCGGGTTTTCAGGAAAACCCATCGATATTCATGTGGGACTAACGCTCGATGGGCGCATCGCGGGGGCGCATATTGTGCGCCACCAGGAGCCTATTCTGGTGCTTGGCATTTCTTCCAAAGATTTGGCTGATTTCGTGGGGGGATTTAAAGGCTTTGACATTCGCACCCACCTTACGCCTGGCCAACCGGTGGCCGCTCTGCCGGACGCGGTGTCGGGAGCAAGTGTGTCAAGCGGCGTCATTCGAGACAGCATCATTCGCTCCGCGCGTAACGTGGCGATTGGTCATGGTCTCTTTAACAAGAATGCCGGGGCGCAAAAAATTGATCGCACCAGTTACACGTCCAAAGACTGGGCGACGCTTAAGGATGAGGGGGCAATTGTTCAGCGAAAAATAACAATGGGAGAGGTCAACAGAGCCTTCAATGCTCCCCCGGACAACAAACCCCAACGCCCCTTCATTGATCTTTACACAAGCCTGCTAACACCGCCATCGATCGGCCAGAACCTGTTGAAGCGGCGCAAATTTAATAGCACCATCGCCAGCTCAAGGGTTGGCGACAATCTGATCATGATTGCGGCCAATGGTTTTTATTCTTTTCGGGGAAGGGCCTGGAGGAAATCTGGATTTTTTGATCGCATTGAAATCATCCAGGGATCAAAAACAATTCAATTGAAGAAAGCTGGCTATCAGCTCATCAGTGATCTGCATGCCCCCGGAGCTCCGCAATTTCGCGAGATAGGCATCTTTACGGTTGCCCACGAAACAGGGTTTGATCCCACCAAAAGCTGGCAGCTTCGATTGCTGGTGGCCCGTGGCGCGGATGGAGCCATTCAACAGATCAAGACATTCTCGCTCGATTACCAATTGCCCTCGCAATATATCATCAGCCAGAACAACGGACCCGATATTAGTGCGTTGAGCGAAAAACCAGAACTCTGGATGGAGTTCTGGGTGACGCAAAAATTCAAGATTGCGGTACTGCTGTCAATGCTATTCGTGCTCACGGTTATTTTGTTTTTTCAAGATGCGCTGGTCTCGCGCAAAGCACTCTATCTCAAAGTACGGGGCGCATTTCTCATTTCGACCTTCTTGTTTCTGGGACTTTATGCTGGCGCTCAGCTATCGGTGCTCAATGTCATTACCTTTATTCATTCCCTGCTGGGTGGCTTCAAGTGGGAGCTGTTTTTGCTCAATCCACTCGTGTTCATATTGTGGGGATTTGTCGCTGTGGCGCTGTTGTTCTGGGGGCGCGGGGTTTATTGCGGCTGGCTATGTCCTTTTGGGGCGCTGCAAGAGCTGACTAATCTTGCTGCACAGTTCTTCAATATCCATCAAATCAAGGTGCCGTGGGGGCTTCATGAGCGCTTATGGCCCATTAAATATATCCTGTTTCTGGCGATCCTGGCGATCTCCCTGAACTGGATGGGATCCGCCTATCTGCTGGCGGAAGTCGAGCCCTTTAAAACGGTGATTATCTTGAAATTCGTGCGCGAATGGCAATTTTTCCTCTATGCCGTTGCGCTGCTCGTCGCCGGGCTTTTTATCGAGCGTTTTTATTGCCGCTATTTATGTCCGCTGGGGGCGGCATTGGCTATTCCGGCCCGTATGCGCATGTTTGAATGGCTCAAGCGTAGACGCCAATGTGGGCGCGAATGTCGTATCTGTGCCAGCAAATGCACGGTGCAAGCCATTCATCCCATGGGCAATATCAATCCAAATGAGTGTATTTACTGCCTGCGCTGCCAGGTGAATTATTATGACGAGACCACCTGCCGGGCGCTAAAAGATCGCGCCAGACGCCGCTCTGCCCGCTCGGCTCCCCACAATAATACAGCCCCCATCAAGGAGGCCCCATTAGATGCCCCATAAAGCCATAAGCCGCCGCCGCTTTTTGAGCCTCATAGCCATCGCCTCAAGCCTGCCAACTCTTGCAGCCGCCAAAACATCTGTGAGCACCTATAGCTGGCGCGGCACATTGATGGGCGCCAATGCTCACATGACCTTTTACGGTGCTGATGAAACAGCCGCTATTGAGGTCACCCGCAAATGCCTTGCAGAAGTAAGACGGCTTGAGAACATTTTCAGCCTCTATCAGGCCCGCTCCCAAATTTGTGCCCTCAACAGATCGGGTACCCTTAGAGCGCCCTCACATGACATGCGCCACTTGCTGTTTATATGCCAGCAGCTTTATCGCAACACCAAGGGAAAATTTGATCCAACTATCCAGCCATTATGGACGTTAAACAGGGATTGGTTTGCCAAAAACCCACAAACGAGCGGCCCCCCTGCGGCGCTTGTTCAGCAGAAAAAAGCACTTGTTGGCTTTGACAAAATCCATATTGGCACAACAAGGATAGAACTTGGAAAAGGTCAGGCCATCACTCTCAACGGTATTGCCCAAGGCTATATTACCGATCGCATAACCGACCTTTTACGCCGCGCCGGATGGTCAAATATTCTTGTTAATATGGGTGAATATTACGCCATCGGTTCCAAACCGGGCGGCTCCCCATTCAAGGTGCAGCTGGCAAACACTTCTCAAACCATTCCGCTTGCAAACCAGGCATTGGCAAGTTCGAGCAGCACTGGTTTTGTTTTTCCCTCCAGCACAGGCCGCCAAACACACTTGATCGACCCCGCAACAGCGCAAAGCCCTCAAATCTGGCAAAGTGTGCATGTAAGCCATCCTCGAGCCACTATCTGCGATGGTTTATCTACTGCTTTTTCCGCCATGAACGCCGCACAAATAAGGGCAAACCTTGTACACTTTCCCAAAACTTCGCTATGGACACAAAACAAAGCTGGTGAAATTTCGCAAACATCCCTTTGAATATTTGAGGATAATGCGATGACCAAATGCAGCCATTCCCCCTCCATCGCCTGCCAATAAAATAATTCATCTCTTGACCGCACCAACCCAGATCGGATTAACTTTTATCAACTGCACCCGGTCTAGGCCGTAGCTGGCACAAGACCATCTTGATGGGACAATCCAGCCGCTCTGTTCAATCACATATAGGAGCGAAAAGGCTGCATAATTATGACACCTGAAGAATTATGGATATTGAGGTCCTCGACTCTGTTTAACGGCCTGTCAGATCAGATCTTGCACAAGATTGTCGGCAATGAGCCACCTCGCCGTTACGCCAAAGGGCAAACCATCTTTTCGCAAGGAGAGGATGCTGACCATTTTTATGTCATTTTAAGTGGGTGGGTGAAACTCTATCGCCTCCACAGCTCAGGGAATGAAATCATACTGCATATTTTCAAAAGCGGTGACAGCTTTGCCGAAGCGGCGATGTTTTCCAGCTATCGCTACCCCGCCATGGCCGAAGCCGTTGAAGATACAAGTATGCTTTCCATCAACTGTAACCACTTTAAAAAACTGTTAGGTGAAAATCCCGAGATCGCCATGTCAATGCTGGCCTCCACTGCCGTTCACCTAAAAAGTCTTGTCCTTGAAATTGAACAGGTCAAGGGCCGCAACTCGATGCAAAGGCTTGCTTTTTTTCTGATTGACCTTTGTCCCTCGGATACCATGACGGCTGTTATCGAGTTGCCGTATGAAAAAAACCTAGTCGCCTCAAGGCTGGGTATTCAACCAGAAAGCCTGTCGCGCCTGTTAAAAAAACTACGGGGATATGGTGTTCATTGCGACAAAAACATGATCACTGTTTCAGACGTCGTGGCCCTTCGGGATCTGGCGATGGAAGAATAAACTGGCGTCCAGACGCACCCTGGAGATCACCCCACAATAAAATTGATCACCCCTGCAAATTGACATTTGTTAAGGCGGTTGCCCCTGCCCGCTTCTAAGTTACCCCCACCGGTAATCACAAAGGGGGGTGCAGACAATGCATACCAAATCCGCTGCCCGTAATATATTCTATGGCGGTTCAGCTTTCTTTCTTCTGATTTTTTTCGGGCTGACCATTCACAGCCATTGGTACATCGTCAATGTTTCCACAAACGCAAAAACGCTCACCAAAGCGGTCGCCCATGGCAAAAAACTGTGGGAAGACAAATCTTGCGTCAATTGTCACACGATTTTGGGCGAAGGCGCTTATTTTGCCCCCGAGCTTGGCAATGTCTGGATCCGTTATGGCGGCAAGGATGATCCTGAAGGCGCGCGAGAAACCTTCAAGGCCTGGATGAAAAACCAGCCGACCGGCGTCGAGGGACGACGCCAGATGCCGCAATTCAATTTCACCGAAAAAGAACTTGATGATCTCGCCGAATTTTTCAAATGGGTGAGTACCATCGATACCAATGGCTGGCCGCCAACTGATGCCGGTTAAGGAGACTATGTCATGAAATATAAAACTCAGAAAATCGCCCTGGCCTATTTTGCTGTCGCTATGGGCCTGTTCGCCATTCAGGTGCTCGGGGGACTGTTGGCGGGTTTCATCTATATCGCTCCCAATTTCCTCTCGGAGTTCATGCCCTTTAACACCGTGCGCATGCTGCATACCAATGCGCTTGTCGTGTGGTTGCTGCTGGGCTTTTTTGGTGCCACTTATTACCTCATCCCCGAAGAATCGGAACGCGAGATCCACAGCCCGACGATTGCCTATGCGCAATTAGCCCTGCTGGTGCTCGGCACACTTGGCGCAGTGGTGACTTATGTCTTCAATCTGTTTGAAGGCAATTTCTTGCTTGGCCTTCAGGGGCGCGAGTTTCTCGAACAGCCCTTATGGGTGAAGCTGGGAATTATCGTGGCTGCCTTGATGTTCCTTTACAACATCTCCATGACGGTATTGCAGGGCAAAAAAACAGCCATCACCAATGTCCTGCTGCTTGGTCTATGGGGCGTTGCCATCTTCTTCTTGTTCGCCCTCTATGTACCAGCGAACCTTGCCCTTGATAAAATGTACTGGTGGTACGTCATCCATCTGTGGGTAGAAGGTGTCTGGGAGCTGGTTATGGCCTCCATCCTTGCGTTCTTGATGCTCAAACTCACGGGAGTTGACCGCGAGGTCGTCGAGAAATGGGTCTATGTCATTGTCGCGTTAGCGCTGTTTTCCGGCGTCCTTGGCACTGGCCATCATTACTACTGGATCGGCACACCAAAATACTGGACCTGGATTGGCTCAATCTTTTCAGCGCTGGAAGTGGTGCCGTTCTTTGTCATGGTGTTGTTCAGCTTCTCTATGGTCTGGAAAGGTGGCCGTGATCATCCCAACAAAGCCGCCATGCTATGGGCGCTTGGTACGGCTGTTATGGCGTTCTTTGGCGCCGGTGTCTGGGGCTTTATGCATACTTTGAGTAGTGTCAATTTCTACTCTCACGGTACGCAGGTTACCGCCGCTCATGGACATCTGGCCTTCTTTGGCGCCTATGTTTCCATCAATCTGGCCATCATTACCTATGCGATGCCCTATTTGATGAAGCGCGAGCCCTATAACCAGGTATTGAACATGGTGAGTTTTTGGATCATGAACAGCTCCATGACTTTCATGACCATCGTTTTGACCTTTGCTGGCACCATCCAGACCCATCTGCAAAGGGTCAATGGCGATGCCTTCATGGATGTGCAAGAGCAATTGCATCTGTTCTTCGTGATGCGCTTTGGGGCTGGTGCGGTGTTTGTCATTGGTGCGCTATTGTTCATCTATGCGACCTTTGTGCCGCGCAAAGAACTCATAACGGCGGCAACACCTGCGCCAGCTGAATAAGGTTATTTTTTTGCAAACCAAGTAACCAACGATCTGAGAAGCGGGGAAGTGTTCAAACTTTTCCGCTTCTCCTACATTGAGGACTGAGACCCTGGGAAGGACATCATTATGCTCGCAGATAAACAGCCACCTACAGATACCACCCTGCCTTTTTACCAACCGGTCGGGGATGAGTGCGACGTTTTTGAAAGAGCCTTTGAGCTTAAACTGCCATTGTTGCTCAAGGGACCAACGGGCTGCGGCAAGACCCGTTTTGTCAGCCATATGGCGGCAAAGCTTGGCCTGCAACTCAACACCGTCTCTTGTCATGATGATTTAACGGCGGCTGATTTGACGGGACGCTATTTACTAAAGGGCGGCGAAACGATCTGGGCCGATGGGCCTTTGACAAGCTCGGTGCGCCACGGAGGTCTATGCTATCTCGATGAGGTGGTTGAGGCTCGCAAGGATGTCACCGTTGTCATTCATCCCCTCACCGATGATCGCCGCATTCTGCCACTGGAGCGCACCGGCGAAACCTTGCAGGCTCCCGATAATTTCATGCTGATTGTTTCCTATAATCCCGGCTATCAAAATATATTGAAATCATTGAAGCCCAGCACTCGACAGCGCTTTTTGGCCCTCGATTTTGATTTCCCCCCCGCCCCTACCGAAATCAATATTTTGATGCGCGAAAGCGGCCTTGATGAAGACCAGTGCGCTTTGCTGGTGCGTCTCGCCGCCAAACTGCGCGATCTCAAGGGACAAGATCTCGAAGAAGGCGTCTCCACCAGATTGCTGGTTTACTGCGCGTCTCTATTGGCTAGCGGCATGGGTCTGGACCGCGCCATCGAGGTGGCTTTGATCGAGCCTTTGACCGATGACGCCGATATTAAAACCGGGCTCAAAGACCTCGTACAGGCCATTTACGGCTAGGGGGAAATCATGAGCATCACCTCACTATTCGAACCAGAAGAATTGATTGGCGGCCTTTGGCATCGCCTTGTAGGTGATGTGGGTAAAGAAGAGCAGTTCCCGCAAGCAGCTGTTTCGCTCAAGCAAAACCAACGCCGTCTGGAAATTTTCTTTCGCGCCATTGGTGGACAATCCGGGGTGGTGATCAAACCGATCGCGCTGCAAAATATTGACTTTCGCAAGAAGCGATTGGCCCGCATCGGCCACGGCTCAAACCTCGTGACCAAAGCGCGTTTTGACGGCGACACTTTGTTTCTACCCAATAGACTGCAGCTCCTGCCTTTGCGACATGACAATGAGCGGCTGTATAAATGGCTTACGGCCTTTGCGGCAATGGCGGGCAACCAACACCCAAAGATCTACTCAGATCCCTTGCAGAACGACCTTTCTTTTATGCGTTTTGCGAATGGTATTACAGAGCAGATCTTTGATCAATTCCCCGGCCTCCAAAAGCTGCACAACTTGCTGTGCCCACAGCTTCTGGCCCACCGCCCGTTGCGCGCGCTACCAGAACAAGAAGCCGCCATTGAGCAGTGTATTCATGGTTTTCTTGGGGGCGAGATGGCAAGCGAACAGGCGCAAGAATTCTGGGCAGCGATCACGTCGAGCCAAGAGGCCCCATTCAGAAACATCAGGGCGAAACCTGGTTACAAAACCTTTTTGCCCTTGATCCTTTGGGGCGAGATCACTCCAAACAAAACAGAAAAAATGGAACGCCGCCTCCCCGAGGAAGAAGAGGATACGACCCCGGCCCTTGAGACAGATCAAGAGCAGGCGCGCAAAGCCAAACGCCAAAAGTCAGACGAGGTAGAGCGCGATGACCCGCTGATACTGCACCGCTTTGAATCCATTTTATCATGGTCCGAAATGATGAACATCAATCGCGGTGTCGAAGATGAAGAAGAAGATGCCGCGAAGAAGGCCGCCGACGACATGCAAGAAATAGGTCTTGCGGATCTGTCGCGCAAGGCTGCGACAAGACTGAAATTTGATCTAGATCTCGCCCCCAGTGACGTGGAGCATGATCGCCTGTCAGCCAAATATACCTATCGCGAATGGGACTATCGCATCAATGACTATCACCTGGATCATTGCCGAGTGCTGGCGGGGCCCGCCCCATTAATGCCAGAAGGAGAGCTGTGGCAGCCAGACCGTTCTGCTCGCAAACGCATCCGCGCGGTCAAACGCCAGTTCGAAGCGCTGCGGCCCCGGCGCGAACGCCTGCTGGCCCAGTCTGATGGGGACGAGCTCGACATGGATGCGCTGATCCGCGCCCAATGCGATCTGGCCGCCACCGGCGAGGGGTCTCACAAAATTTTCAGCAGCGAGAGACAGTCTGCTCGCGACCTGTCTGTCAGCATCTTGATTGATATTTCACGCTCGTCGGAAAGCTGGATTGAGGGGCGTCAGGTGATAGAGATTTCCAAAGAAGCGCTGATGGCGCTGACCTTGGGACTGACGGCCTGCGGCGATGATCATGCCATTTACAGTTTTTCCTCCCTGCGCCGCGACAGGGTAACGGTGTCGAACATTAAAAGTTTTGATGAAGCGCTTGGTCCTCGTGTTTTTTCACGCATTGGCGCACTAAAACCAGGGTTCTATACGCGCTTTGGGGCCGCTATGCGCCATGTCACGGGCGAACTTCTTGAAACCGGTAGCAGCGCCCGCCTGTTGCTGGTCTTGACTGATGGCAAGCCCAATGATCTTGATCATTATGAAGGGCGCTATGGGGTCGAGGATACGGCGATGGCTGTACGCGAAGCTCGCCGCGCCGGTATTGGCGTGTTTGGCATCACCATCGATAAAAAGGCGCAAAGCTACTTCCCTCATATTTTTGGCCAGAACGCCTATGCTATCACTACTCATGCCAATGATCTCATTAAAGCGCTGCCCAAAATGTACAGCCATTTGGTCGTCTAAGGAGCCTTCTTCATGTCGTCAAAGGTGTCGCCCTCCCCCCAAACCAATTTATCAACGGCCGATCTGTCAACCGAGCAGGACTGGGGCCCCTTGGCCGGTCTGCCGGGCAATCCCATCATGTGGATTTTGATTGCCAGCGAATTACTGGTGTTTGGGGCCATGTTTATCGGTTTTGCCAGTGTGCGCCTGACCCAGATGGAGCTGTTCGCAAGCTCCCAGGACAGCCTCAACCGGTTGGCCGGTGCCATCAACACTATGGTGCTGATAACCAGCGGCTTTTGCGCCGCCATCGCCGTTCACTATCAAAGGCGGGGCAAAACATCGATGGTGCGGTTCTGGCTGGCGGCTGCCATGGTGCTGGGCATTGTTTTTCTTGGTATCAAGGGAGTGGAATATAGCGAAAAAATAACGGCTGGCATCTCGACCCAGAGCAATGATTTCTTCATGTTCTATTACCTCGTGACGGGGTTCCACGCCTTGCATGTACTGTTGGGCATCGTCATTTTGGCCATTGTCAGCTGGAAAAATAATCTGGAAAACGTCCTCACCGGTACCGCATTTTGGCACATGGTTGACCTGATCTGGGTCATCTTGTTTCCCTTGATATATTTGATGAGGTAGGCATGAGCTCACACCCCCCCGCAACACCGCGCAAACTAACCATCATATGGCTTGTTTTAATGGTGCTTGGCCTTGCCACAATGCTGGCTGGTAAAGTCACAGCAACCGAGCCTGTGGGCATCAAATGGATGGTCATCCTCATGACCATCACATGGATCAAGGCCAATCTTATCCTGCGCTATTACCTTGAACTTGATGCTGCAACTGGTGGTTGGAGCAAGGTCTTTAACAGCCTCATATCCCTGATCATATTGGTCCTGCTTGGGCTGTATATCGGCCCATCCCTGATTTAATCGGCATTATCCCCCATCAAAGCGGGGATTATGTCAGGAACGAACGTCTGATCTTCCATGGGCGGGCGAACATAACCGGTATGAGCCGGACGGGGATCGAGCACAGGAGGTGCCGGGGTCAGATCTTTATAGTCAAAAAGGCTCAGGAGATGGCTGATACATTTGAGCCTTGCATGCTTCTTTATATCAGCATCGACGACATACCACGGAGCCTGTTTGATATCGGTGTGGGCAAAATTGAAATCCTTGGCCTTGGAATATTCAACCCAGCGCTGCCGGGACTCCAGATCCATAGGAGATAGTTTCCAGCGCTTTGTTGGCTCAGATAAACGCGACTGAAAACGCCGCTCCTGCTCTTCGTCGCTGACCGAGAACCAATATTTTATGAGCTTGACGCCAGAGCGCACCAGCATGCGTTCAAATTCGGGGCACGAGCGCATAAATTCTTGATATTCTTCGTCGCTGCAAAATCCCATCACCCTCTCAACGCCGGCGCGATTGTACCAGGAACGATCCAGAATGACCATTTCTCCCGCCGCCGGCAAGTGGGCAACATAGCGCTGAAAATACCATTGTGTGGTTTCGCGCTCCGTTGGGGCAGGCAGCGCCACCACCGAGCAGATACGCGGATTGAGCGGTTCGGTGATGCGTTTTATGGTGCCACCTTTGCCAGCCGCATCGCGCCCTTCAAAGACCACAACTACTTTCAAACCTTCATGTTTGATCCACTCTTGTAACTTGACCAGCTCGACCTGCAATCTGGCCAGCTCCTTCAAATAAATCTTGTTGGGAATTTTTTTTCTTGCGCCGTTCTCTGCCATCAACAAAACACCTCCAATATGTGGATCAAAATCGCCTGCATAGAATATGACCGGCAACAAGGAGCCGATGCAAGCGATTTGAGCAAATAGGTTCCCAAGCCCGGCCCCGTTTGCCTGCTTTTCACTCTTTATGCACCAAACAATCGTGTGAAGTGAACAAGAGCGAAAAGCTGACAATTCCCGAGACGTTCAGTTTTTCAGTTACTTGCCTTTCCAAGGAACGAGTTTTCGCTCGAGCCAGCGCATGAACAAATCGAACGAATAGGCAATGACGCCAATAACGATAATGCCCATAATGACAATATCAGTGACAAGGAACTCCGAAGCACTCATGATCATCGCACCAAGCCCCTCTTCTGTGGCCACCAGTTCGGCGGCAACCAATGTCGTCCAGCCAAAGCCAATGGCAATACGCATGCCTGTGAGGATTTCCGGCATGGCCCCTTTCATGATCACATGCCACAAGATTTGCACCTTGCTGGCGCCAAGCGAATAGGCCGCATGGATTTGTTCGATCGCCACCGAGCGAACACCAGCCCTCGTGTTCAAACCAATGGGCGCGAACATGGCAAGGTAAAGCAGCACAATTTTCTGAGTTTCATCAATGCCGAACCAGATCACCGTCAAGGGCAGATAGCCCAAAGGTGGCAGCGGCCGATAAAATTCGATGGGCGGATCAAATACGCCCCGAAAGACCCGGTTCGTGGCCATGGCCATTCCAATTGGTATGCCAGTGATGGCGGCCAGTCCAAATGCCCCAAAGATACGGGTGAAACTGGCTTGCGTATGCTGCCACAGTGTGCGGTCCTGATAACCATCCGTCGCCACGAGCATGAATTTTGCCCATACCGCTCCTGGAGAGGGAAGAAATAGGGGCTTGATGAACGGCCCAAGTAATGGCGTCGTCGCTAGATACCAAACGAGAAAGAAGCCAACCGCAGAAAACAGCGCGATGGTCGTGCTATTACCCATACCAGGGGCACCATAGGCGTCTCCGGGCTTAGCGGGGCCAGCCGAAAACAAGTTTTTCAAGAAACCCGGTGATGTTGATTTGGAATTATCCATCGATCTTGCCTCCTTCAACTTCATCGCCGTGAATAATGGACAGAATTTTTTCACGCATGGCGATAAAGTCCGGGTCGGATTTCACCTTGCGAGCGTCTCGACAATCAAAAAATCGTTGATAGAAATCAAGCTCGAATTCATGGGTGATCCTGCCGGGCCTTGGCGACATGACAATAAGACGTGTTGCCAAAAACAGAGCCTCTTCCACACTATGAGTAATGAAGAACACGGCTTTGTGGGTCTCTCGCCAAATATCGAGTAGCAGCTCTTGCATACTATCACGCGTCAGCGCATCAAGTGCCCCCAGAGGCTCGTCCATAAGCAAAACCTTGGGATCGCTCGTCAAGGCCCGCGCCAGTCCAACCCTTTGTTGCATACCGCCAGACAGCTCATAAGTGCTGTGATTTACAAAGTCTTCCAACCCCACAAGCTTGAGATATTTATTGGCAATCTCGCGGCGCTCCTTGGTCGAGACGCCTTGTAACTTCAATCCAAAAGTGACGTTTTTGACAACATTCAACCACGGCAGCAGAGCATGTTTTTGAAACACCACCCCGCGATCAGCGCCCGGCCCCGTCACCGGCTGCCCCCCAAGTCTGACCTGGCCGCTTGTGGGCTCAAGAAAACCAGCCAGTAAATTCAAAAAGGTTGTCTTGCCGCAACCCGAGGCTCCCAGCGCAACAACGAAATCCCCAGGCTTCATGGAAAACGAGACATTTTGAAGAGCATGGACCCCTTCTCCATCATTTGTAGGATAAATAACGGTCACATCATCTGCCGTTAATTCTGATGCGGCTACGGCCTCCTCCACTGGAGGCGGCGCCCCCGTTTGTGCCGTCGTATTTTCAGTTTGGTCGATCATGGCAACTCCTCTGTTCTAGATAAAAAAAGGGCTGCGAACATTTTGTTCGCAGCCCAGTGAGAGGAAGTCTTATTTTCCAAGGGCCTTATTAACCCAGGTAGCATTGACCGTACTGCCATAATCCGGCAGCACATTATCAATCTTCTTTTCACCCTTCAAGAAAGTCGAGGTATGAAAAATAGCCATGGCTGCTCCGCCTTTGGCACCGCCGCCAAGCCATGTCGAGGACGCCTGCTCTTCAAGTGTTGGGAAACCATAAAGAGCTAACACGCCAGCGACATCTGCTTCATTGCCACCAACCAGTTTGACGATCTTTTTGGCATTGTCAGACCCAGGACCAAAGGAGGCCGGGTTACTGCGATAGGCTTCATCGGCGGCAGCAATGGTTTTAATAAAGCTGACCATAAAGTCAGGATTGGCCTTGGCCCATGTCTTGTTGGAAACAAGTCCGTCAAATGTAGCTTTACCCCAGCTGGAAAGTGTTCCAGAGGTGATCAGTACTTTGCCGGTTTTCTTGATGCGTCCAAGTGCAGGATCCCAGACGAAGGCGGCATCAATATCACCACGTTCCCAAGCAGCCGCGATGGCATTTGGTTGCATATTGAGAATTTTTACCGATTTTGGATCAATGCCAAATTGCTCGAGAGCAAACAAGGTATGGAAATGGGTGGTCGAAACAAACGGCACACCAATTTTCTTACCCTTTAGATCTTGCGGAGCGTTAATGCCCGAACCATTGCGAACGACCAGCGCTTCGGCTGAAGCAATATCTTCAGTAATCCAGAACAGCTCAATATCAAGACCCTTACTAATGCCAGCGGCAATAGGACTGGAGCCAGCCAGAGCAATATGAATATCGCCCGATGCCATGGCGTTGATCACTTTGGAGCCGGAGTTGAATTTTTTCCAGTTGATTTTGTAACCCGAGGCTTTTTCGAAATCACCATTAGCGATGGCAACTTTCCAGGGGTTATAAATTGTTTGATAGCCAATCGTCACTTCCTTGGCAGCGACAGCCATACTGACCATGGCAAAGGTGGCTGCCAGGCCGATAATAATGCTTGTAAAAAGTTTCTTCATTTCTTCCTCCCGTGTTGGAATATTATTACGCTCACAAACGATCCTAAATAGATCTCTTCGAGCGGTTTTGTTACAAAGAACGCTACCTGAAAATTAATCAGGCACATTCTCGCAACGATTTCTTTCGCAAGTTTAATTGGTTTTTTGTGACTCCACCTCCTTGAGTGTTTTTCTCAATTTTTCAACGATCTCGTCAATATGAGAGCGCTCAGACACAAGCGGAGGCGCCACTATGCCAGCATCTCCAGTGAACTTCATATGCACCCCATTCCAGAATAGCTTTTCTTGTACTTGAGCGCCGCGCCCGCCTGCAGCACTTGTCGGTGCCACATCAATGCCAGCAATCAGGCCATAGCCCCGGATATCAGTGACCAGATCGAGATCACGCAGGCTGAACACTGCGTCGAGAAAATATTCCGACAAGTCGGCGGCGCGCTGAAACAGATCTTCTTTCTCATAGATATCGAGTGCTGCAAGGCCGGCGGCACAGGCTGCTGGGTGCCCGGAATAGGTGTAACCATGAAAAAATTCGACGGTCTTTTCCGGGGCGGCTTGTGTGATCGTTTCGTAGATCTCATCCTTGACAGCCACGGCCCCCATGGGCTGCGCGCCATTTGTCAATGCTTTGGCCATTGTCATGATATCGGGGGTGACGCCAAACGCCTGCGCCCCAAATGCAGTGCCAAGGCGACCAAAACCACATATCACCTCATCAAATACTAGCAAAATACCCTGCTCATCGCAAATCTGCCGCAACCGCTCCAGATAACCTTTTGGCGGGACAAGAATACCGGTTGATCCAGCCATCGGCTCGACAAAACAGGCGGCGATTGTTGAACCACCATAATTTTCGACAAAACGCTGCAGATCTTCGGCAAGCTCGGCCCCATGCTCTGGCTGGCCGCGAATGAAGCGATGTTCTGGCAACCAAGTATGGCGCATACACACAACATTTGGCATGACCTGGGTAAAGGTTTCACGGTTCTTAACCATGCCGCTCAGCGAGGTGCCACCGATATTGACGCCATGATAAGCGCGCTCACGTGAGACAAAACGAGTTCTCTGCCCCTCGCCTCTCGCCCGGTGATAAGCCATGGCGATTTTGAGCGCGGTATCGATTGATTCCGAACCCGAATTGACAAAAAACACATGATTGATTTCTTCGGGTGTCAACGCTGCGATCCGGCGCGCAAATTCGAACGAACCAGGATGAGCCAGACCAAATGGAGCCGTATAGTCATTGGTCTTGAGCTGTTCGAAAACCGCCTCGGCAATTTCCTTGCGGCCATGTCCTGCGGCAGCGCAAAACAATCCCGAAGATCCGTCAAGAACAGAACCTCCCTTATGATCAGTAAGATAAACACCTTCACTTTTCACAACCAGTCTTGGCGAACGCTTGAATTCGCGATTAGCTGTAAATGGCATCCAGTGTTGTTCGAGAGAATTGGCAGAATATTGCACGGATTAATCCTCCTGTTATAAATCAGTACAAGGGGGCAGAGGTACACTTTCGGCTCGGAATGTCTCCTTCGAAAGCTCGTGTCTCTAGTTTCTTGACATTAACTTTTAACTGGCCTAGCCAATAGGTCCAGATGGTGCTTTTCCTTAGGACAGTTCATGCAGGATTTCCTTTTTCAAATCCAGAGATCCAAGACAGTCAGCCTGCAAACACAGATCCGCGAAGTTCTGGTT
>JAJRQA010000264.1 GCA_024280475.1 Alphaproteobacteria bacterium | reverse complement strand
TGGCCAGTTCCCCGACCATTGCCCTGATAGCCACCTTGATAGTTGCGAACACCGGCATTGCCAAGATTGGTGCCATTGCCAGCTCCCTGACCAGCACCTTGTCCAGCACCTTGTCCAGAAGCGTTACCGCTCATATTACCGCCAAAGCCGAAATTGCCGCGAGCATTACCTTGAGCGTTGCCCTGTGTATTGCCTTGCGTATTTCCCCGACCATTGCCCTGATAGCCACCTTGATAGTTGCGAACACCGGCATTGCCAAATGCTGGACCAGCCAACTGCTTTGCAACCGGATTAGCTGGTGTTACCACTTTTTGCTCAGCAGCCTGAGCAACGCCGATCACCAAAAAAAGTGCTGACACCGAGACTGAAGACAATAACTTTGTGCCGAATACACGATTTTTCATTTTATACTCCCTTTTCAAGCAGAACCAAGTGTTCAGAACTACTTACTCACTAATAAATTCAAATTTTTCTACATGCCTTACATGCAATAACAAAGCGATCAATCTTATTTAGTTGTATATCACTATCAAATAACACGACTTACAATATTCAGATACCGTAATGTCAGTGCAAATTGTCACACTAGAAAAAGACTAAGTAGTTACCCTCATACATACAGGTTATACTTAAGATCACTTGTCTTTCCTGGCACCCTTCTTCATCAACTTGCGAGCCTGTCCGACCCAGTCTTCACGCTTGATCCGACCTGCAAGGTCAATGGTTCCATCTTCCGCCTCGATGATCTCATTGACATCAAGTTCGGATAGTTGAGAAAATGTCATAACCCCATGTTCGTTTAATATTTTCTCAAGTTTCGGACCCACTCCGTTAATCTCTTTTAGATCATCGGCAATCAGCTCTTGCGGTGGCTCTTCTTTCTGAGCCTTACCTTTACTTATTTTTTCTTGAGAGGGTTTTAAAGGCTTCGCCTCTTTGTTCGGCCTCACATCAGCCCGTTTTTCATCCTCAAGCTGCTTTTGTGCGCGCTCTTCCCTGGCTTTTTTCTTTGCCTTGGCCTCTTTTTTAGCCTTAGCCTTTATCAATTTTTTGACTTTGACTTTTTTTGCTTTTTTAACTTTGGCTTTCGCACTTTTTTGGTTTTTTTTGTCCTCATCTTCAGCACTGACATCATCACCGTCTGCTTCACTTTCAAGAGCACTTTTCACAAGCTTGCCAGGACGCCCCTCTTCAGAAGCAATGACACGAGCACTATCCGAAAACGGTTCCTCGAAAGAAGTGTTTTTCGCAGCTTCACTTTGCACCCCACCACCTGTAAGTTTGGCACGCGCAAGCTTTGCCAGCTGCCCCCATGACAACCAGACGAAATATGGCAGCGATTTTAAATTTGCAAGCGGGCTTTTCGCCATACTGCCGATCGCCCCCAGCACGCCGCCAATGATCGCAACAGCTGCTCCTGCAGACGGTTTTGACTGGCGACTTGCAGCCGTCGCAGACGACGGTTTTGAGCCTGTCCGATCATCCAGCAGTGAGGCTTTGATCTCATCCATACGGGCGCTTTTGGCACCAACAGTTTCGGGAACCTTGGCATCTTGAGCCGCCTTGACCGCACTTGCGGCTTCGGCATCGACTTCAACCGATGGCAATTCATAGGCACCTGGTGCCTTGACGCAAGCCAGAGGGATAATAAACAAGGTCAGAACCGTTGATACGATCGCGCCAAACATCAAAGAGATCGCCATGCCCTGAAAAATAGGATCGCCAATAATACTAAAGGCTCCTGCAATCATCGTCAGCTGCGTAATCAGGATCGGCCGCGTTCTTGTTACCACTGCCTTGATCACAGCTTCGCGCAAAGAAACACCATTCGCCACTTCGTTCTTGGAGAAATCAACGAGTAAAATAGAGTTACGCACAATAATGCCAGCAAGAGCGATCCAGCCAATCATCGATGTGGCCGTAAATTCAGCCCCAAGTAGCCAATGCCCAGGAATAATACCAATCAAAGTCAATGGAATAGGTGCCATTATAATGCCGGGCAATCTGAAATTGCCAAACTCATAGACCATCAACATATAGATCAAGATCAAGGCCAGCATGAAAGCACCGCCCATATCGCGGAAGGTTTCAAACGTCACTGTCCATTCACCCGTCCACTCATAGGAGGAAACAAAGCTATTGGCAGGGGCGCCAAAATAATGCGGCCACATGCCTTCCTTGTTACCGGGCGGAATATAATCGTACAGATATTTCTGCACTTCCAGCATGCCATAAATTGGCGCGGCCAAACCTGTTATCACACCAGATGTTTCGCCGGTGACATATTCAACATTACGCAGATCTTTATGGTAGATGACCCGGTCCTGCGGCTGCTCGACAAATTTACCGAGCGCGGACAGAGGGATCATTTTCCCCAATTTCGTCTGGATCGGCAATTCACCAAGCCGCGAAACTTGCGAGCGAACGGCCAGCGGAGCTTGCAAGATGATAAAGCGAGGCTCCAGTTCCCGTCCTCGCTTGACATCTCCCAACTTAAAGCCGCCCATCACCATGGAAAGCTGCCCGGTAATGTCAGACATTGATACGCCATTGTGATCAGCCTTCTGGCGATCAATAACAAAAACCCAGGCATTATGCGCTTCGGGTACATAATTGTCCACGTCAACAACACCCGGTGCCGCCTCAAACGCTTCTGTTATTTTTTTAACGACAGCCTTGCGGGTCGCATCATCAGGACCATAGACTTCAGCTACCATGCTCTGCAAAACCGGTGGTCCAGGCGGCATTTCAACAACTTGAATCTTGGCTCCAAGGGATTTGGCGAGTGGCGTCAAAAGCGCTCTTGCGGCTTCCGCGATCTGATGGCTGGAGCGTTTACGGTCCGATTTGTCGAGCAATTGCACCTGCAAGTCTGCTTCCCAAGGCCGCTTGCGCAAATAGTAATGGCGGACAAGACCGTTGAAATTAAATGGTGATGCTGTTCCTGCATAACTTTGAACCGCGGTCACCTCATGGAATGACGGCTTGCCATCAGCATTTTCCTTGCGCAACAAGGCGTCCGTCAAGCGCTGCACGACATTGGCCGTAACCGGCAGTGCTGTTCCTTCTGGCATATTAACAATGATATTAAACTCGGGCTTATTATCGAGCGGTAGCATTTTGACAGCAACGCCCTGGAAATAAAACATTGAACAAGCCAGCATGAAGACCCCCCAGATGCCCATGCGAAACATGGTGGCTTTCCTGGGGTTGTCGATCATAGGTTCAAGGACTTTGCGGAAGAAGCCGTTGAACAGCTCGCTGGTTCTATGCTCTTTTTCCTGCATGGCATTCAATTGGCGCAAGCTCGGACGCACTCGAATGGCCAGCCAGGGCGTGAAAATGAACGCAGCATAAAGCGAGAAGATCATCGCGACCGAACCCAGCACCGGAATAGGTGCCATATAGGGACCCATCATGCCAGACACCATGCCCATTGGCAGCAGCGCAGCGATAATGGCGAGGGTCGCAAGCACAGTCGGATTGCCCACCTCGCGCACGGCATCAATGGTCGTTGCCGTATCGACACCGCCCTTCAGCAGCCAACGCCTGTAAATATTTTCAACCACAACCGTCGCATCATCAACCAGAATACCAATACAGAAAATAAGGGCAAACAAAGACACCCGGTCGATGGTAAATTCAAGAACCCAAGCGGCAAACACAGTCACCAGAATGATCACCGGAATAACGGTTGCCACAACAAATGTCGGACGGATACCAAGGAAAATATAGATGAGAATGGTCACCATCAATGTGGCCTGCCCCATATCCATCAAGAGGCGGTTGACCTTGTCATTGGCGGACTTTCCATAGTCCCTGGTAATCGCAACGGTGACATTGTCGGGGATGACACGCCCTTTGAGAAACTCAATTTTCTCGAGAATATTATGGGAGACACTCACTCCATTGGTACCGCTCTTTTTAGCAATAGCAATGGTGACAGCATTGGCGCCATAGGTCAGTTTCGATTTTGGCGCTGGATCGTGACCAAAGACTGAACGCTTGATCGAACAAAAAACACCGCAATCAGGC
The DNA here is from genome assembly GCA_024280475.1 of Alphaproteobacteria bacterium. Lineage (GTDB taxonomy): Bacteria > Pseudomonadota > Alphaproteobacteria > Rhizobiales > JAKIUO01 > JAKIUO01. Next base: position 11,263 of record JAJRQA010000264.1, on the reverse strand, counting down.
TCAAAATGAGCACCGGGACCTGAATAATATTGCACGATGCTCGTGGCATCTCCTGGTCCTTCAGTGACCTTGGCAATATCTCGCATATAGACCGGCGCACCTCGCGAAGTTCCAACCACCAGGCGATCGATATCTTCCTTGCCGCGCAAAAAAGAGCCAGTGTAAACGGTAAAACTTGTGCCACCAGACTCAACATTTCCTACGTCTTTTTTCTGATTAGCTGCCTGAATAACCTGGGCTACCCGCCCGATCCCTATGTCATAGCCACGTAACAGCTGAGGCTCGATCTCGACGCGCACCTGCTCACTGCGCCCTCCAACGAGGAAGTTCTGCGAGGTGTTGGGCACCTCTTTGAGGCGCTGCATGACTTCCAGACCAATCGTGCGCAGAGCCGAGTCGTCGACAAGATCAGACCACAAGGTCAATGTGACCGTTGGCACGTCATCAACGCCTTTTGGCTTAACAAGAGCCGGCGTGACGCCAGGTGGTATTTTATCCTTGTTGGATTCAAGCTTGTCGTAAAGCTTGACGAGGGATGTCCCCATCTCTTCGCCAACAACAAATTGTACCGTCACCATCCCCTGGCCACGCTGCGAGGCAGAATAAACATGCTTGACGTTGGGAATTTCACTCATCATGCGCTCAAGCGGATCTGTCGCCAAAGACGCGACCTGCTCGGCTGATGCTCCAGGAAACTTGAAGAAGATATCGACCATAGGGACCGAGATCTGCGGATCTTCCTGCCTTGGCGTTATCATGATGCCCAAAAGACCAAGGGCCAGACAGGCCGCCAATATCATCGGCGTCAACGGCGAGTGAATAAATGTACTCGCGATTTTTCCTGCCATACCAAGTTCGAGTTCTTCCTCAGCACCCGAATTGTCAAACTCCCGATCAGCCATACTACGCTCTTATATCTTACTGGGCCCCCTGCATTACTCGAAAAACAAGCAGCGAAGATCCCAAACACCTCAAACTCTGTACTAATGCGGGAGCATTATTATTACTGCGGACCGCCCCCTAATGCCCTTGATGGGACACTTATTTTAATCCGCTTCATTCTTTTCTTACTTGCCGCATATGCGGCAAGTAAATCCTTGATCATGCCATAGCGAAAAGTCTTACTTTACGCTCGTTGCAACACCAGATTGCATGGTGCTCAATTTTCCTGGAGGTCCGGTAATGACCTCCTCATCACCTTTGAGACCAGAGATAACAGCAATGCGTCCGCCCTCAACAAGGTCTCCAAGGCGCACCATGCGCAATGATGACTTGCCATCTTTCTGGCGCACAATCACAGCCTTCAAACTCCCTCGTGTAACAATCGCAGAGACCGGAACCGTTGGGACCCAATTGGCTTTTTTGTTGATATCAAGCACGGAGACCTCCGCATACATGCCAGGGCCACCGGGGAATTGAACCTGCTTGCCCTGAGCATTTGGAATGGTTTGCGGAAGATCAAATTTCACCGTAACCGTGTGGCTTTTTGGATCAGCCATTGGGAAAATTTGCGCGACACGGGCCGGCACTCGCTGACCGCCAGCCACATCAATATGAGCATCGACAACCATACCCACCTTTAAGGAGGAGATAAGCCTCACAGGTATGGCCGCCTGAATACGTAAAAATTTGGTAAAGGCAAATTTGATCAAAGGCTGGCCAGGCTGAACCGTATCACCTACCTCAACCAGCCTGGCAAGGATCTTGCCATCAAAAGGCACTTTCAGCTGTGCATCTCGCAGCTTGGCGTCTAGCTGGTCGATCTGCGCGCGCATGGCCTGCAAACGGCTTTGTGCGCCGCGAATACCCTGCTCTCGCCCCTGCAAATTGGCATAACGATCAACCCAGGGATTGTGACTTCCAGCCTTTTGACCAAAAAATCCACCCATGAAATCATCCATTGCCATCGGCATGCCCATACCAGATGATTTACCGGTTTTGGGTGAATAGAGCTCACGTCTGTATTGGATCCACGCATTGTTAACGGCCGATTGGGCTGCCATATAACTGGCGACTGCTGCCCGGCGCTTGGCACGGATACTTTCATCATCAACAGCGACAATAACCGTCCCAGTTTTGAACTTGTCCCCTTCCTTGCCAGCCAGATATTTTATCTCACCGGGCAATTGCGCAGATAATGTCACTTCCTTGAAAGGAATAACTGTTCCTGACACACGGGTTTCATCTCCGATACGCTTGGGAATAACGGGAGCTGTGGTTACGCTCTCGACTGCCATTGCTTGCGTGCTGGCCAGACTTGCAAATCCCACAAGGGCGGCAAGGACCAAAGCGCTCGAAACTTTTTTCGTAAATTCAGATATCACCATCATCACTCTTCACTTCCGCATTTGTTGGATCAACGACGACTGTACCTGATTCGCTTAACCAGAACGCGCGCCACCCCTTTTGATCGCTAGCATCAAAACATACACTGTCATAAAAGGTTATTAATATGCACAGCTCGCTGCCCGTTTGGTAAATATTGCACTAAGCCAAATTTGGCGAAGTCGCTATTTACCCACTAAAATGAGATACTTGAGTGTTATGCAATTTTTATGCCGGACTGAAAGCGCTTGTTTTACTTATATTTTTCATACAGCAACACTCTTCGCCCTGCAACAGAATAAAGCGACTAACTAACATTCAAACAACTGAATTTACTAGCTTAATCGGACTTTCATGAAAATTTTTGTGTTGCATATTGTTGCAAACGTTGCAATTATGTTTTGCAACAATAGTGCGTTGATTTGTCACACCCTACAATCTTGTACAAAACGAACCACGAGGAGGAGTAAAGCGGTCATGCAGGACCTGAGCAGTATTCTGCCATTGCTGGAGGCGATTGTCTCGCATATAGACGATGGTATACTGATCACCGATCGATCAGGGTCTATCCTCTTTCTCAACCCCTCGGCGAAAGTCTTTTTGCGAACCGACAAAGAAAAACCCACCACACATTTAAAAAATATCAGCAATATCACCTGCATTGATCTCATCGCGATTATGAAAGAGGCGTTCTATGAAGAACGCTTGCCAGCGTCTGGCGAATTGCAAGCCGGCCTGAAAAAATTCAATCGCATTATCAAGACGTCGTCCGGCACACGGCATCTGGAAATCCAATGCTGTCTGACCCGCCAGTCGCAAGGCCAGCTGCGCCTGTTTATATTTCGTGACATATCACGCGAGCGCAAACTGGCGGCGTTTCTTGACCGTGCTTCGAACGACCTCGTCACCAATGACCCGCAAATGATCGAAATCTTGCAACGGATTGACATGGTGGCTCCCAAACAGGCTGCTATTTTGCTGCAAGGGGAAAGCGGCACCGGCAAAACTCATATTGCCCGCCTGATCCATCGCCTAAGCGACCGCTCGGCAAAGCCTCTGGTCGAGGTGAACTGCGCAGCCATCCCTGAAACACTGCTCGAATCTGAATTGTTTGGGCATGTCAAAGGCGCCTTCACCGGGGCCATACAAAACCGCAAAGGGCGCTTTTTGGCCGCCGATGGGGGAACTTTGTTCCTTGATGAACTGGGAGAAATTCCGCTGCATCTGCAAGCCAAACTGCTGCGCGCCATTCAGGACAAGGAATTTGAGCCGGTCGGCGCTGACAAATCGATCAAGGTCGATGTGCGTATTATCAGCTCTTCCAATCAAAATCTTCGCGAGATGGTTGATGGCGGTCAGTTTCGGGCGGACCTCTATTACCGCCTCGCCGTCATCCCGCTCTATATCCCTGCCATTCGCGAACGCCCCGGCGACATCCCCATCCTGCTTCGGCATTTTTGTGACAATATAGCGGCAAGAGGCTATCCAGCGGGTGTCGAATGTAACTCCGAGGCCATGCGCATGCTCATGGACTATCCATGGCCGGGCAATGTACGAGAGCTGGAAAATGCCGTAGAGCATGCCGTAATATGCGCAAACAACGGCATTGTTCTTCCCGAAAGCCTGCCCACTGACATCCGCAACTACTGCGTACAAAGCGATACGATTGGCAATAAAATCAATCGATTTCGGCGAGAAACGGAAAAACAGGGCCGTGAAATCAGCGAAGCCTTGAGAAAAGCCCGCGGCAACCGTACCGTCGCTGCTGAATTGCTGGGCATCAATCGCTCAACCCTGTGGAGGCGCATGCGGCGCCTGGCAATCGATTAGCTTGCTGTGATGGAAAGAATTCAGTTGCTCTGCCTTTATCCATATACGGGACCACGTCGCAGATCCGCACATTATCGCCCTGAGGGCAAACACCCCTTTAACAAGGGCTTTTACGCCTTGTTCCAATTGACTTCCCATAACACTACTTCTATTCTCTGGCGCGATGATTAAGGAGCTTTTCACCATCTATGAACCTAATCCAAAAGACCGCGAAATGAAGCGCCGCCTTGACGATGTCGGCGCCCGCCTGAACAAGATGTCGCCCCGACACGAAAAAGCCTTGCAAAACGGCGCGCCCCTAGCTACCAAAAGGCAATCGGTGGGACGAGCGCTTCGCCTTGGTACTGATCTGGTCGCGGGGGTTGGCGTTGGTGCACTGATTGGTTTTTGGCTGGATCGCTGGTTTGATACCAGTCCTTTATGCTTTATCGTGTTTTTTCTACTCGGCACTGCTGCCGGTTTTTTGAATGTCTTTCGCACGGCCAGGGAGATTCAAGAAGAACAGATGGACCTAGTAAAGCAAGGTAAACTTGATCTGGGCAAAGACCTGACTGATGACGACGACTAATCAACATCCCCAAGAGATTGCCTTGAGGATGTATGCACGAGATAATGATCCTGCCAGAGAGGCTTGCTTGAACCAAGAGCTGATCGGCAACAAGAACGTGAAATCGGGGGAATGGAACCGTGGCGACTGCACAGGGTAATGACGGGGCGATGATGCCCAATCCCATGAATCAGTTTGAAATCCAGCGCTATATCAATTGGGAAATTGGCGGCGTCGATGTCTCGTTCACCAACTCATCATTGTTCATGGTGCTGGCTGTTGTGGTAACGAGCGCCTTTTTGATCCTTACCATGCGCGGCCATCAAATGGTCCCGGGACGTCTGCAATCCATTTCCGAGATGCTCTATGAATTCGTACGCAATATGGTGCGCGACTCAACCGGCCCAAAAGGTGAGAAATATTTCCCCTTCATCTTTACGCTGTTCATCTTTGTGCTAGTCATCAATATGCTTGGCATGTTGCCGCTGGGACATTATTCCTTTACCCCCACCAGCCAGATCATTGTGACCTTTGCGCTTGCTGCGCTGGTTTTTGTCGGCGTCACGCTTATCGGCTTTTGGAAACACGGCATTGGCTATTTGAAGCTGTTCGCCCCATCTGGTGTGCCGTGGTATATGCTCCCCATTATCATACCCATTGAGATCATTTCCTATCTGACCCGTCCCATCAGCCTCTCTGTGCGGCTTTTCGCCAATATGATGGTGGGCCATACCCTGCTGAAGGTGCTTGGAGGCTTCGCTGGGGCGCTTGGCGTCGCGGGCATCGGGCCACTATTGCTAATGATACCGTTCACGGGATTGGAGATTTTGGTTGCCTTCCTGCAAGCTTTCGTGTTTGCGGTACTCACCAGTATTTATCTCAATGACGCTCTTAATATGCACGATCACTAGAAACCACTAACCGTCATAATCAACACCAGCCTTTTTAAAGGCTTTAGACCCTTACAGGAGAATATAAAATGGACGCAGAAGCAGCAAAATTTATCGGCGCAGGTCTTGCTTCAATCGCACTGGTTGGAGCTGGCATCGGTATCGGCCAGATTTTTGGCAGCTATCTTTCTGGTGCTCTTCGCAACCCGTCAGCTGCTCAAGGGCAGTTCACAAACCTGCTGCTCGGCTTTGCGCTTGCTGAAGCTACTGGCCTGTTTGGCCTTGGCATGGCGTTTCTTATTCTGTTCAGCTAGAGCCTGAACGCTGATCATTCACACCAATACTGGCAGCCTTGATTTTCCTGGTTGCCAGTTTGGTATGATGAAACGCCAATGATCCTCGAACCATAAAGTGAAATCAAAGACCATGTCTCAACAGGTAAATGTGAGCAAGCCCGGCGCCCCGGTGACGCATGCCACGACGAAAGCTGCCGAACACAAAGGCGGCCTGCCACAGCTCAATGCTGATGATTTCGCGCCACAGCTTGTCTGGCTGGCCCTGACCTTTGGGGCGCTCTATTGGATCATGGCCCGTATCGCCCTGCCCCGCATTGCCGATGTCCTTGAGAAGAGACGCGATCATATCGCAACCGACATTGATGCCGCACACAAATTCAAGAAAAAGTCTGAAGAAGCCGAAGCCGCTTATAAAGCATCCCTTGCCGATGCCAAGGCCAAAGCTCACACAATTGCGCAAGATACGCGCGATGAGCTTAACGTTAAAACCGATGCCAAGCGGGCCGATGTCGATAGCCAGATCAATGCGAAACTGATGGATGCTGAAAAGCGCATCAAGACCGCCAAAAAGTCCGCACTCAACGAAATCAATGTGATCGCCACCACCACGACCAAGGACATTGTCGAACATTTGATTGGCAACAAAACCTCGGACAAAGATCTCGCAAATGCCCTCAAATCAATAGCCGCTGGCTGATCCACGCACGCAACGGAGACCCATCATGTTTACAGGCCTTGCCGATCCCTCCCTTTGGGTTGCTGTTGCCTTTTTCGGCTTCGTCGCCCTGCTGGTCTATTACAAAGTCCCCGCCAAAATCACCGGTGCGCTCGATGATCGCGCTGATCAGATCAAGGCGGAACTCGACGAAGCCAAAAAACTGCGTGAAGACGCGCAAAGTGTGCTGGCCGACTATCAGCGCAAACAACGTGACGCTCAAAAAGAAGCGGAAGAAATCATTACTCAGGCCAAGAAAGAAGCTGAGTCATTAGCGATCGAGACCGAACAAAAACTCACGGAACAACTTGAGCGCCGCACCAAGCAGGCCGAAGAAAAAATTGCCCGTGCCGAATTGCAGGCCATTAATGAAGTGCAATCCATGGCCGCAGAAATGTCGGTGCAAGCAGCTGAACACATCATGCGCAAAAGCGTCACTGGCGACAAAGCCGACAGTCTTATCGATGAAGCCATCGGCGCTATCTCTGGAAACTTTGCCAGAAACTAGCACCTGCACTCATGACAAATTTATTGGACACCATAGCATCTTACTCAATGTAAGCGATTGCCCTAACTTGCCAATTCGCATTTAATCTACTTCCCTTTTTTACTTGTCTGCATATTTCCCCTCATGCGCGGAACCTTTTTCTCCTGTCATTCGTTTAGGTCACATGAGGCGTGCTAAACGCCTCGCAAATATCACGATGACAAACAAGGCGGTGTCGGATCCCTGTCACTGCCAATTTACCGGGAGAAAAAGAAAAATGTTAACTTACGCTGTTTTGAGCTTTGGTGTGGCCGCGATCATTGGCCTTATAATGGCTGCCAGTATTCTACGAGGTTTACTGGCCCCCTGGATCCTTTCTTTGGTCCATGCGGCGCTTGGTGCCACTGGTCTCGTGCTAGTGCTATTGGCGGTTTTCAATGGCTCTGGTGGTCTCATATTGGTCGGACTGGTGACGCTTATTGTGGCCGCGCTTGGCGGTTTTTACCTTGCTTTCCTTCATCTGCAAAACAAGGTTGCACCGAGCGGGATCGTCCTTGCTCATGCTGGCCTGGCGGTTGCCGGCTTTCTAATGCTGGCTGGCACGGTGTTCAACATTCTCTAAAATTCACGTAAGGAGCGTTGAACATGAAAATATTCGGCCACCCCGTCCATACAATGCTCATACACTTTCCCATTGCCTTGTGGTCATTGGCCTCCATTTGTGACGGGGTGGCAGTTCTTGGTTATCAAGAGGCATGGCGCGCCAGCACCTGGCTTATGGGAGTTGGGGTGGTCATCGCGACAATTGCCATGATACCTGGACTGATCGATCTGGCAAAATTGCCAGAAGATGCCAGAGTAACTGGCATAACCCATATGTCTTATATGGGGCTAGCCTGGATGTTTTACCTTTTGTCTCTTGTGTTTCATATTGATCAGGGAACGATTTCATCAGCTCCCAATCTATGGGGCGTGGCATTTGGTACTGTGGGCTTTTGCTGCTTAATGATCGGCGGCTATTTTGGCGCCGAACTCGTTTATCGTCATGGTGCAGGGCAGATCGTCGATAAATCTTCAACCTAAATGGGAACCAAACTGCCTGCGCAAACGTTTATATTATATACTGGCATTACAGCCTTTAAAACCTTGGCAATAGGGGGTCATATGAGCGAGCAAGCCGATAATCTGGATGTCATCAGCACCGAACGAGACTTGATCAGACGCCTGAAAGCTGGCGACCATCAAGCTTTTGAAGGTCTCATTCGAAACTATAATCAACGATTGTTTCGCATTGCGCGCGCCATTGTGCGCGAGGATATGGAGGCCGAAGACGTGGTGCAAGAAGCCTATATCAAAGCTTTCACCAACCTTCAGGGCTTTGAGGGCAATGATCGATTGGGTGCATGGCTTGCCCGCATTACGACCAATCTGGCGATTGACCGCACCAGAAAATCAAAACGGGCCCAAAAGCTGGTTGATGATCTTCTCAACTCAGCCCCGCAAGCAGATGAGCAATCCGCGCAAATATCCAGCTCTCAGACCCTTTCCCCAGAAAGACAAGCTGCAATGTCACAAATCAGAAAACTACTGGAGAGAGAAATAGACCTGCTGCCCGATGGTTTTCGCGAAGTCTTCGTTTTGCGCGTCGTGGAAGAGCTGTCTGTCGAAGAGACATCCCAAATTTTACAGATCCCGCCTGCAACTGTAAAAACCAGGCTACACAGGGCCCGCAGCAAATTGCAAAACTCTCTCAATACCCAACTGACCAAGGTCTCACTAACGGTGTTTCCCTTCGATGGGGCGCGCTGTGATCGCATTACAGCCAGTGTGCTCGAGCAACTGAAAAACCGGCGCGTCATCTAAGTCACGGAGAACTGGTGCCAGATAGCCTTCAAACTATCGTTTTTATCAGCTATAGTCGTCCTTCCTTTGGTTGTGTGCGTATGAGGGGCCGTCTTTAGTATTATGAGTGACTTGAAAACAGGTTTTGTACCACAGTCTTTATGTTCGTTCTCTTTGTCGCTCATTGCTGGCTGTATAGGCTTGGTGTTAATTGCTCCTAATGGCAACAGCGCTCCGCTATCACCCTCCTCTGTGCCCCAATCTTCTTTGGCCACCTCCCTTTCTGACAGGCCAGACGTCCCCCATGAAAACACGGTGATAAACGCTATTCGCGAACAGCTGGGCATCAAACAAGATGCCCCACAAACCATCACGCGCTCTCCTTCAACCACACAGCTTTCAGCGGCTGAAGCGCTGATATCAGCTAAACTTGAACCTGGCGAACCCTCCAAAACAAAAGGCGTCCCCAAATCTGCAGGCAAGAAAACACCAAAAGCCAAAGTCCCCGTAAAAACCACAGCGCAAGCATTGGCCGCTTTTTATGGCCGCGCCGATCAGCTCCCCCTATGGGTCTCCAAAACCAATGTTTTAAAAACCACCCTCAAGGTGATGGAAGAATTTGAGCAGGCAGATGCCCATGGACTGCGCCCTAAAGATTTCCATATTGCTCAACCAGGTTTTGACCAAACCTCTCCTACTCCCGCTCAACTTGCCGCATTCGAAATCAAAATGAGCAAGATGGCTCTCAAATATGCAGCTTACGCCAAAGGAGGGCGGATTGATCCACGCAAACTAAGCCGCTTTCAGGATCGAGGTCCAGACTTACCGGCACCTGACGCGGTGCTGGATGCACTCGACAATGCCGACCGACCTGCCAAAACGCTTCTCTCTTACCATCCCCAGCACTCCCAGTTCAAAGCATTACGGAAAGAACTGCTGGCACAAAAGGCCCGCAGCGATGACACAAAAGCAAACAATAAAAAAAGTAAGAGAAAAGCCGACAAACAACGCGCCCGACTACTGATCAATATGGAACGCTGGCGCTGGATGCCCGAAAAAATGCAGGGCGACAATAATATTTTTGTCTGGGCCAATGTACCCGAGTTAAAAGTCCGCATCGTCAAGGATGGTAAAACCGTCTTTTACGAACGCGTCATTGCCGGGCTGCGCTCCAAGCAGTCACCGATGTTCTCCGACAAGATGGAATGGATCGAATTCAACCCCACCTGGTTTATTCCAAATTCGATCAAGGTGGCCGATATTTTGCCAAGCCTGCGCCGCAAGGGACGGGTCATGAGCCGCTACCATCTACGCATAGACTGCGGTGCGCACGGTAAAGATTTTACCAAAATCGACTGGAACAAGGTGGATATACGCAAATGCAGCGTCATCCAGCCAACTGGAGCCAAAAGCGTACTTGGAAAACTGAAATTCAAATTTCCCAACAAACATGCGGTCTATATGCACGATACCTTGACCCCGCGCCTTTTCAATCAAAAGCACCGCATTCTTAGTCATGGCTGCATTCGGGTACGTAACCCTGACCGCATGGCCGAAATTCTACTGGCCAATGATAAAGGCATGAGCGCCAAACGGGTCAGATCACTACTAGCACGCGGCGGATTACACACAGAGCATCTTAAAAAGTCGATCCCCGTCCATATTACCTATTTCAGTACCCGTGTAAAAAAAGATGGTTCTCTCGCCAACCATCCAGATTATTATGGACATGACAAGCGCCTTGCGCAGGCCTTGCTTGGCAAAGGACACCTGTTCAGAGGGGCCATTTATAGCGGCAGCAGCCGCTTAAAACGCAAAAGAAAACCGCGCAAGACAAAACCCAAACCAACTGTCTATCAACAAATTTTTGCCAACCAATAAATCCCCTTTCATTGTTGGAGTTCCCTCAACTCCAACAATCCAGACACCCTCATGTGGATGCAACCCTGCATCAGATGACAACGGACCCCGTCAGCTCGCGGCTGTCACCGTTACAATAATCTGCTTTGGCCACAAAAAAAGAGCGCAGATCCCGCAATCTGCGCTCCCTTTGGGAGGATAAAAGGCAATGGGCCTCCATTGCTTTTTATGTGCTACGGGCGTGTTCTACAACCAGCCCGCAGCAATCCTTATACGTAAAAGCTACTAAAACTAGTTAGCCTTTTTAACAGCTGGAGCTACAGGTTTGGCCTGAGCGACAGGAGCCTGGCGTGCTGGTGCAGCCTGCATGCCCCAAGGTGCCTGCATTCCCCAAGGAGCCTGCATGCCATATGGTGCCTGAGCTACTGGAGCCTGCTGTGCAGTTGGTGCGGCAGCTGGAGCGGTTGGAAG
>JAJRQA010000263.1 GCA_024280475.1 Alphaproteobacteria bacterium | reverse complement strand
GGCAGCGCTGCTCACCCGGTCCGTATGGCTGATCTACAACCCCCCCGATAACAAGCCGACCCTTCAGGTCGTCTTTATCAAGGGCGCGTAGCTCATCCAGTATTTTGGAAAAGGCCTGTACAGATTCGGGGAATGGCTCCACCTCGGTTTTGAGGCCCGCCGCTAACATCTCCGTTATTTCCGCGAGTATCTGATCCGAGTTTTTTCCGCTCGTACCTCCCATAACTACCGTCCCTCTTAAAGAATCCCGATGGAATGACGGGGGGCGACTCGCAATAAAGTCGAGGCGCCCCCACTATTTCAGTGTGGTGCTTACCCACATGCAAGGAGATCTATGCCGTGCGGAAGCGAGCAAGCTCCTTGCCGGTTTTGGCATCATGGGCATGCACGGTACAGACCAGGCAGGAATCATATGAACGACAGACCTGTCCGACCTCCACCGGATCGCTCGAATCAGCGATCGGCGTACCGATCAGCGCTTCTTCAATTGGTCCTCTGACACCATCATCGGTGCGTGGTCCGACATTCCACGTCGTTGGCGCAATGATCTGGTAGTTCTTGATCTTGCCACCTTCAACCTCAATCCAGTGACAAAGAGCACCGCGAATGGCTTCGGTCGCACCCCAACCCTTACCGTCTTGTTCGGTGGGTTTGATATACCATTCCTCGTTGAGTTTCAGCTCGCGCAACACATGTTCGATATTGCGATAAATCGCTTTGACCTCATGCATGCGTGCAAAATGACGCAGCAAAACACTGTTGCCGCCCATATTCTTGTACATGTCAAGGACAAGCGGATCGGTATACTGGTGATCTTCACCGTGGCTGCCACCGGCAATCAACTGGCGCGATATTGCACCAGCTTCAAGGCGACCGTCTTCATCGTGGCGGACCGCAGTGGACCAGGAATATTTGCCTTCTGGGTCAGAGGCATTATTGTGAGTCGCCACTGTTTTACGATCAAACGGATGCAGTGAGCCAGGCTCGTCATACCAGGCATGTTTCACATCTTCACGGGTGAACATCTGATCCATAAGCTTGTGCGTATCGGCGTGACCATCATAAACGCCACTCTTCATACGCATCGCAGCATTGCGACCCTCAATGGTAGGTTTGTTATACTTGTCTTCATGAGGCAAATAGCCCCAGGAGATAAATTTCTCAACACCCTTGCCATACTTGTCGAGACCAATATCCAGACCCATGCGCCAGTAAAGGCCGAGGTCGGAATTGGCATGTTCTGGTTTTTCGTCGAGCCAGGCCATGAAATCATCATAGCTCTGTATCTCTTCATAGCGCTCCAGTGAACAACCAAGCCAGACCGGCTCCAACCAGTTCTTGCGGAAATGCTCAAGGATCGACCATGACCGCGTAACATCTGTCAAAGTCGGAGAACACATGACGCCACCGGGCACCATATAGCTCGAATGTGGCCATTGCCCGCCGAGCAGCGCGTAGATTTCCACAGGCCTGCCAGAGATCGTCACGCCCAGCTCATAATTGGTCCCTGTGAAGGGTGCCCAGCGCTTGACGGCTTCTTCATAATACTGACTGTTCTTGTAGTTTTTGTTCGTATTGTCGATCATGAACAGACCATAGTGATGGCGCGGCAAGCTTTGCAAACTCTCAGTGAGCTGCCCCAGGTTACGCGCCAGAATGGCATTGCGAGGCACCTCGGTGCCCCAGGCCGTATCAAGCGCCCAAGAGGCACAGGTCAGATGCGACGCACCGCAAATGCCGCAGGCGCGAGGCGTCACCACCAGCCCGGCTTGCGGATCCTTGTCCCGCAATATGATTTCAAATCCGCGAAATAGTTCCGCGCTCGTCCATGCGTTGACCACGATACCATCTTGTATATCGACGCGCACATCAAGATCACCTTCAACGCGCCCGACCGGCGAGATATCCAGTGTTTGTACTGCTTGTTCCATTCTTCAACTCCTAAATAAATTTATGCTGGCTCTCGCGCCTAGACGACGAACATGTCTTCTTCGGCCCATGCTGGTGACGCTGCCTTGGCAGCACCGGTCAGCTTGATATAGCCAGTTTGATCGACGCCGGTCGGCAGGTCTTTTGGCACTCCCATTACGGTCTGTGTCTTGAATACGGTTCCTGGTGCCAGATCGAAGAAGGGGAATTCCGGCTCGGTACAGCCAAGGCACGGCATACCAGCACGCGTTTTGGATGACTGACGATTCCACAAAATACGATTACAGGGCGAATGAGTCATGGGACCCCGGCAGCCAAGATCATAGAACAGACAGCCTTTGCGCTGGCCAAACTCTGTTGCCGAGACCTTGTATGCAAAATGCATGTTTCTTGTGCATCCTGTCTGGGTAAAGCTGGTAAAGAACGTTTTGGGGCGCTGGAATTCATCCAGCGTAATGGCTCCTGCATTACCGGTTGCAACACCAACAAGTATCTGCGTCACCCAGTCTGGATGACACGGGCAGCCGGGAATATTTATAACTGGCAATCCTGATTTGGACTTGAAATCCACTCCCAGAAATCCGCCATGAGAGCGCTTGAGGAACTGCAATCCCTGTGAATCAGTTGGATTTGGCGCCGTCGCTGGTATACCACCCCATGTCGCGCAATCACCAAGTGCCACGACAAAAGTTGCGACGTCCGATAACTCCTTCACCCAATCCTTCATGGCGCGACCCGCGAAACGGTTCCATTCACCAGTACCATCGGGCGCATTCACTACTGAGCCTTCGAAGGCAAATATATCAAGTTCTATTTCACCCGAAACGCAGGCATGTAACATTTTCTGGAGATTATCTCCAAGTTCCATACCAAGAGATGGATGCCAGAGTATATTGATCCCAAAATCCGTTACCAGATCGACAGCACTTGGCTCTTCCGCGTTCAGGAACGACATTGTATTCCCGGAGCAGGCACCACCTTGTAGCCAAAGTAAATTTGCCATGAATTCCTCCCAACTGAATTGCGCACGAACGACGATCGCTCGTTAACGATATATTAACTATAGCAATTAACGTGCCACATTGTGATGAAGCAAATTTATTATTTAATATCAATTGGATGCACTTATGTAAGCCAAATAAATGCAGTTGTAATCGTGGGAGAAATTAGCATTAGCAAACTAAGTATATTGGCTGGTGCAAACAAGATATGCAAATATTCAACGAAATTTAGCCATCCCGATTTCCGCACACTGGACATTCGACTTCAAGAAGATAGCCGAACCATATTCCATCGCAACGGCTGCACCAGTGTCCAGTTGTCTGCTCCTTGGGCATTCCCAGCTGCTCACACATTTTGCTATAGCCAAGATCATGAAACGGCCTTTGGCTCCCAGGAAGACTTACGCGTGATTGGGGGAATGACAATACTTCTGCGCTGCTCTTTTTGACCTCGCCATCGCGACGGCCATTTCCTTTTTCGCTCATGACCGACCTCCGTCAACCTGGTTGGTGGATATCATATCGCTTGATCTTATTGGCAAGACCGACCCTTGACAAGCCAAGCTCGCGCGCAGTTTCGCTTTGATTCCAGCGATGCCGTGACAGGGCGTCGCGTACCAGTTCCTTTTCCAGCGATTGGACTTTCTCCTTCAAAGTGTCGCCGTCAAGACGTAGCTGCTGACTTTTTCTCAGCCTGTTGGTTGGTTCAATTGCGAGTATTTCAGGCGACAAATGGCGACTGGTTATATAGCTCCCTTCTTCGGTAAGGGCGACCATGCGACGTATCTCGTTCTCCAATTCGCGGACATTCCCCGGAAATGGATAATGCTCGAACCGCTCCAGCACATCATTTGCAATACCAAGGATGTGGCGCCCCATTTTTTCACAATACTTACGCGTGAAAAATTCCGCCAGAACCGGAATATCATCAAGGCGCTCGCGTAGTGGTGGGATGTTGATTTCAAAGCCCTTCAGTCTGAAATAAAGGTCCTGCCTGAACTTCCCCTCGCGCACCAGTCGCTCTAGTGGAATATTGGTGGCAGTGAGGATGCGAACGTCACTGTGCTGTGTCTGATCGGAACCAAGGGGTTTTATTTCTCCATCCTGCAAGAATCGTAACAAGCTAACCTGAAATGACGGAGAAACATCTGAAATCTCATCCAGAAAAACAGTACCGCCGTCCGCAGCGCGAAACAATCCAAGGCGGTCACCACTTGCTCCTGTGAATGCCCCACGTTTATGGCCAAAAAGTTCTGATTGTAACAACTCGTCGGGCATGCCGCCGCAATTTTGAAACAGCAGTGAACTTTGATTGCGTGTACTTTTGAAATGAAGGGCGCGGGCAAATAATTCTTTGCCCGTACCAGTCTCCCCTTGAATGAGTATTGGCAAATCCGTCGTGGCTATACGTTTAGCCAGACTGCACAGTGCAGACATGGATTCGCTAGCATAAACAAGCTTCTCAAAATTTTGGCATTGGACGCCATTGCGCAGCGGTTGTTGCGCACCAAATAACGGTGAATCATCTGTGAATTTCAACTCCCTACTCAGTAATCGGTGCCGGCGTGCCAATTCCCTGGCCTCTAGTGAGCGCTTGGCCAGTAAGCCAATTTGTTCAGGGTCGAGCGGCTTGCGTATATATTGATAAATAGCCGCCCGTTCTGGATTGCCGTGACATTGGCCTTGATCCAGACCAGACTTCACCATGACCCGTATTATATCAGGATGCGCCAGTCGATAATCACACAAAAGGCAGGCCCCATCGCCATTATCCAGTGACTCTTCGCAAATGATCAGGTCAATATGGACATCGTCCGTCAGGTCTGTGGCTTTTCGCAAGGACTGTGCGATCAGAACGCGATATCCGCCCCGCTCTTCTAGTTCGAAAATTACGTCAGACCATTCATTTGTATCTGAAATTGCGAGTAGAATGGTACCTGGATCAAGCATGTGTATAAACCTAATTAACAGATTGCATACATACTTATCACATCACAGAAACAGAGGCAATCGCCATTCCAACAAAGATGTTATTGAAGTTACGAGTGCTAATATGTTTTTGCAGACAGGTTTAATGATATTAATCGCATCAGGTGGTCAATAGTAACCACCTGATTCAGTGTCAACAATACAGAATTCGATGGTGGCATGGCCAATGGCCATTTCCGCGCGCAACTATCCCGGCCTCTAGGCAAGTAGAACTGCGATTGTCACGATCGCAACTTGGATTTCATTGTCTTTGGCGTTTAAATCTGACTACAATTTATCTACGGTGACCCGGCCATGGCGTGGTATCTTCATTTAATGTTTTGATCGTCCTGGCGGTTTTGGCGGGTTTGTTCCAGCTTCTTGCCTCGGCCATTCCATTTGAGGGTTATATTTCGGCGCCAGCGTCTCACTGATGGTAGATCATGGGAGAGGACCAGCAAGCCAAGGGGGATCATCCAAAAGCCTAGTATGGGTAAAAATCCCAATATACCGCCGATCACCAAAAGAACACCGACGCTCATGCGAGCTAATTGCGATTTTGGTAACTTGAACTCCTTGCTGCCAATGCGGATTTTGGGGCTCATGCGATCCATCCTTCTTCATCAATTTTCCCGATATAATTCTCGCATCATAGACCTGAATATGGTCTTTAACAGAAAAACTATTGGATTGACCGATTTGCACTGAGCATTCGTTGACAAAATCTGGGAGACAAGCTTTTGAAAATCCCCACCAAATTATGCCATATGGGACGCCATGAAAAACAACAGGGCGGGTTTGTTAATCCTCCAGCCTATCGTGGTTCGACCATGCTGTTTTCATCGCTCAAAGAGCTTTATAATCCTCCGATGGGATATGGCTATGGTCGCGGCGGATCACCAGCGCAAGATGCTTTGTCAGAACTCATGTGTGAACTTGAACAAGGCAGCTATTGCAAGCTGACATCATGCGGGCTATTGGCTATCACTGGCACTCTTTTGTCGCTGGTAAAGGCTGGGGATCATATTCTTGTGCCAGATTGCGTATTTTATCCCACACGCCATTTTTGTGATCTGACGTTAAAGTCGCTGGGCATCGAGATTACCTATTATGATCCTCTCATTGGCGCGGGGATTGGTGCACTCATTCGCCCCCAAACTACTGTGATTTATACCGAGTCACCCGGATCTGACACTTTCGATATTCAGGACATTCCAGCGATTGCTGCCGAGGCGAAAAAGCACGATATTTTCTTGGTGATGGATAATACCTGGGCGACGCCGCTATATTACAAACCCTTGACGCAAGGAGTGGATGTGTCTATTCACTCGGCCACAAAATATATCACCGGTCATTCCGACGCGCTGCTGGGGATCATCGTTGCCAATGAGCGGGCCGCCAAAAAACTCAAGCGTTCGCAAAGTGCGTTAGGTCTATGCCCGGGATCCGAAGAGGTGTTTTCAGCTCTCAAAGGCTTGCGGACCCTGGAGCTTCGTTTGAAGCAGCATCAAGAAACCGCATTGCAACTGGCGACATGGCTGGAAACGCGCCCCGAGGTTCATGAGGTCTTGCACCCCGCACTGCCCTCATTTGCCGGACATGATCTATGGAAGAGAGATTTTGCCGGATCTTCGGGACTGTTTTCAATTGTCCTCAAACCTTGTTCAGATGAGGCGCTGGCAGCGATGGTGGATAATCTTGAGCTGTTTGGTATTGGCTGGTCGTGGGGAGGCTATGAAAGCCTGATCGTGCTGTTATATGCCAAGGGCGCTCGAACAGCCACCAACTGGCAGCCAAAAGGGCCATTCCTTCGTATTCACGCGGGACTTGAAGATGTTGAGGATTTGAAAGATGACCTCACTGACGGGTTTGCCAGGCTAAATTCCTGATTACCAGCGATATTCTATTTTGTCGCCATAGATGTCGTCGTCATCATCGCCGTGTACTCTCGCGCTCGAAAGGTACTGGGCCCGAGCGCATGGGGAGAAAAATCAAGATTAACAGTAACGGGGGAAATAACATGCAGATGATCCCCCATAAGAGCCAGGTACGGTTCTTTTTATGAGCAAGAGCCCTGGCAGTTGTTGCGCTAAGTAGAGAGGCAATCAGAAATATGGTAAAAGTGGCTAGGGTCATATCGTTTGTCAGTGTCTTTGTTTAGCTTGTCGGACTGTGAGTTATATAGCTGGGTGTTATTCTAGCTGTAATCAAGACCAAAGTCGAAAACCGGTGCAGAATGAGTGAGCGCTCCCACCGAAATGAGATCGACGCCCGTTTGGGCAATTTCTTTCACCGTTTGCAAATTGACCCCGCCCGAAGCCTCCGTAATCGCGCGGCCATCGACGAACGCTACAGCTTTTTCTAGTTGAGCTGGTTTCATATTGTCGAGTAGAACGGCATCAATCTTATAATTCATGACGGTTTTCAGCTGGGCCAAAGTATCGACTTCGATTTCAATGGCCACCATGTGACTGGCCAGTTTACTGACCTGCTCCAATACCTGTTTAATGCCGCCTGCACTGGCAATGTGATTGTCTTTGATAAGCACCGCCTGATCAAGCCCGTAGCGATGGTTTTGCCCGCCACCAGCACGCACGGCATATTTTTGAAAAGCGCGCAGGCCAGGCAAGGTTTTGCGGGTGCAGCATATGGCAGAATTTGTTCCTTTGGTTTGCTGGACAAATCTCTGGGTCAAACTGGCCACGCCGCTTAGATGGCATAAATAATTCAGCGCCACTCGTTCTGCGGCAAGGATGGACCGGCTATTGCCTTCAATGGTGAGTATGACATCTCCCGCTTTCACCTTGTCACCATCGCTTTTCTTCTTGGTAAGAATGATCTGGGGATCAAGCCTCATAAAGGCGGCGATAGCCAATGGCAGGCCGGCAATCGTGCCCGTTTCCCTGGCTGTGATGCTGCCGGACATGGTTTCATCGGCGCCAAGCACGGCATTGCCGGTAATATCCCCCGCCAGTCCAAGATCTTCTTGCAGGGCCGCTTCAATGGCGTTTTGTATGAGGTGATGGGGAAATGTCGCTTCAATCATTGCGTCTTTAAGCTTTCTGGTTTTACTGGCTTCTTTTGGGATCTAAAAAATCGCTCGCAGTCTGTTCTGCCTGCTCCAGAGAAATATAAGTTCGGTGCGCCCACTCTTTATGGGGCTGATCAAAGTCAGTGCGGTAATGACCGCCGCGGCTTTCATTGCGCATAAGTGCGCTGACCGTAATGATACGTGCAGTCGTCAACATATTTGACAAGGTCAGGTGTTCTCGATGTTTAGTGGCCAGTAGTGTGAGGCGTTCCAAAGCTTGTTTTAGGCCTTTGGCATTGCGTTCAATCCCGACATGTTGATCCATCAGATCACGCATTTCCTTGATGTCTTTACGGTGGGCATTTGTGAGAACGATCTCAAATTGTTCCGCGCCCTCGATCTCCTCGTTTTTGATTTGTTTTGAGGGGTTTGAATAAACAGCATTGTTGGCGAGATCTTCGGCAACGCGTGCGGCAAAAACAACTGCTTCAAGAAGCGAGTTCGAGGCCAACCTGTTGGCGCCATGCGCGCCTGTTGAGGCAACTTCTCCACATGCCCATAGACCATTGAGCGTTGTTCGGCCATAGGCATCTGTGTGGATGCCTCCCATATGGAAATGAGCAGCAGGCGCGACGGGGATGGGCTGGGTGACAGGGTCAATGCCAGCGTCACGGCATTTTTTAAAGACCGAGGGGAACAGCGTTTCAAAATCTGCACCGATGGCATCGCGGCAATCAAGAAAGGCCCCTCTACCTTCCCTGTTCTCATGAAACACAGCGCGGGCCACGATATCTCTTGGCGCCAGTTCCCCGTTTTCATGCAGTTTCTCCATGAACCGCACGCCATTCTTGTTTATAAGTGTCGCGCCATCCCCGCGCAGAGCTTCTGTGGCGAGGGGTGCTGGATCCGTATTGGCATTGATGGCAGTTGGGTGAAATTGTACAAATTCAGTATCGGCCAGAAAGGCGCCAGCTTTGGCGGCCATTGCAAGGGCTTCCCCGTTTGCCTGTTTGGGGTTGGTTGTGATCTTAAAAAGAGCGCCGATGCCCCCCGCTGCCAGCACCACATTACCTGAGCGCAAAAAAAGATGTTGTCCTTTGGCCGTCCAGCAATGAACACCCGTTATTGCATTGTTTTTGGTCGCCAGTTTTTTAGCGGTGTAGCCTTCAATTATCTGGATATTTGGTTCGGCGCGTACAGCTGAAATAAGCGCTTTCATGATGGCCCAGCCAGCTTTGTCGCCTTTCACTCGGACAACCCGGCGGGCGCTGTGGGCCGCCTCTCTCGACAAGAGTAGATCGCCTTCCAGATTGCGATCAAAGGGCGTGCCATATGACAGAAGATCTTCGACCCTCAAGGAGGCTTGGCTGGTCAAAATGTGAGCGATATGCGCGTTGACAATGCCAGCCCCGGCCGCGATCGTGTCCATTGCATGGGCGAAAGCGGTGTCACCCTTCTCGATGGCCGCCGCAATGCCGCCCTGAGCCCAGCTACTGGAGGCTCCCGTACCAAGGGGGGCAGAAGTCACAATAGTCACGGGGGTCGGAGACAGCTTAAGGGCTACAAATAGCCCTGCCAGCCCCGCCCCGACGATGACAATTTCATTCTGTTTCCAGTCTGAACTCACCGATAACTGCCTCTCAATTGTTGAGATTGATCATGCGTTCAATCGGCTTGCGAGCAGCTGCAGCAATTTCGGGGTCAACACAGACCTCGTCCTTGAGCTCCAGAAGTGCATCCAGAATAGCCGGCAAGGTTATGCGTTTCATGTGTGGACACAGATTGCAGGGCCGGATGAACTTTACATCAGGGTTTTCCACCGCAATATTATCGCTCATGGAACATTCTGTCACCAACATGACTTTTTCGGGCTGATTGTCTTGAACCCAATCGATCATGCCAGCGGTTGAACCTGAAAAATCAGCTTCTTCCAGAACATCTGGTGGGCATTCTGGATGGGCAATGATTTTCATGTCCGGTTCGGCATTGCGGAACGAGCGCATTTGCGGGCCAGAGAAGCGTTCATGTACTTCGCAATGCCCCGCCCAGGTCAGAATTTTGACATCCGTCAGCTTGGCGACATTTTGTGCCAGAAACTCGTCTGGGATCAACAACACCTTGGAACTGTTATGCTCGTTGGCCATGGCTTCAACGACCTGCACGGCATTGGCTGAGGTGCAAGTGATATCACATTGCGCTTTCACATCAGCTGAGGTGTTGATGTAAGTGACAATGGGTACACCTGGGTGCTTTTTACGCAGGTTTTTGACATCTTGCGCCGTGATACTTTCAGCAAGCGAGCATCCTGCACGTTGATCTGGTATCAGTACCATTTTGCTCGGATTGAGAATTTTCGAGGTTTCGGCCATGAAATGGACGCCCGCCTGAATTATCACGTCGGCGTCAGATTTGGCAGCTTCACGCGCTAAAGCCAGACTGTCACCGGCAAAATCAGCCACGCCATGAAAAATTTCTGGTGTCATATAGTTGTGCGCCAGCAATACCGCGTTGCGCTGTTTTTTTAGCTCATTAATGGCTTTGATATAGGGTGCATGAACCCGCCATTCCTCTGGTGTGATAACCTCTTTGAGCTTTTCATACAGTTCCGCCATTTCCGCTTCAACGGCAGGCGTAAATTCGAGAGATGGCTTTGGCAAGGGCGCCGGTTTGGCGCCGCCACAGCTATTTGCACTGGTATCAGTGTTCGGTGTTTCCAGACTATTCATATAGGTCATGTTACATCACCCCTCAATTAAAACGCGTTCAAGCGCGACAACAGGTTTGGCGCTTTTTCGACAGTATTTACTGTAATGCTCAATGTGAGCATAAATAAGGCCTTAAAATAACCGGCGCAAAAACCGGTCAATTTTGATCATCATTACTCTTAATCGGCGTCTATGGCAATAGTTCCGCTCAAGACGAGTATAAGATAGGCACCGTTGGGGCCAATTTCAAGTTGTAGCTTGATCTTCAAGTGCCTTTTGGCGCATTGACGTGCCTATCTGGCGAGGGGCGCTCAACGAGTGCTGCTCGTCTGAATTTGAATAATTTCGCAGGCCTGCCCCCGGTGGATTTTTTCATCTCACCGGTTGCCTCAACAAATCCCCCGCCCTCGACAAGACGGCGAAAGTTTTGCTTGTGCAAAGGAGTGCCAGAGATCGCCTCAACGACTTTTTGCAATTCATACAGTGTGAATATGGGGGGGAGCAGCTCAAACACCAAGGGTCTGTATTTAAGTTTGCCGCGCATGCGGCTCATAGCCGTTGCCAGTATCCGGCGATGGTCATGGTTCATGGGCCTTCCAAGTTCAGGCAAGACATCCCAGGCTTTTGCAGCAGTTCGCCCGTCAATCGCCGCCTCTTCCAACAAGCCTGCCTCATAGAGCAGCTCATAGCGGTCCAAAACTTTCTCTTCGTCCCAATTGCTATCCTGTAAACCAAACAGGAACCTGATGCGTTCTGTGCGACCAAGAGGATGCTCGCGGGCATTGCTATCAAGTGTCTGCTGGCACCATTCGAGCAATAATGGCTCGATCAAAGTTTCGATTATCTGGGGGCGACCATGGCGCCAGTCCTCCCAGGGGAAAAAATCATACCATCGGCGTTGTCTGACATGTTTTTTGGCAATGTCGGTTTGTAGTGTTAGTGCCAGATATCCGATCGATACCATATGCGGGGCGCGATCTTCTTCGTGTGCATGGCGTCCACGATCTCCAAATGTATAGAGCTGTTCGACATAGCCAAGTGACAGTCCTGTTTGCTCCTCGACCCAGTTACGCAGGCCAATTTCAAGTGTTCGGTGGGCCAGCGGAGTAAAGACGCCAAACGGCAGGCTGTCGCGTTCTTTTGGGTCGTCTGGTGCAGTCACGCAAACCACATGTGGTTCATTGCGATGAACGGAGACAATCGAGGCATGCAGGCCAAGCTCAATACCGGCCTGTTGAGGTGTGATACTCATTTCTTGCGCACCCTTGCATCACTCTCCCCCATGATTGCGGGCATTGAGAACGGCACTCCCGCGGAGACCATATCCCCTCGGCCAATCGCTTCAATGGCCCTGATCATTTTACCCGAACGCCCAAGCACTTGATCCGCGCATGAAATCAACAGACTGTTGGGTGTGGCGGTGGCTGATATTTCTCTCATGGAACGGGCTATTAGTAGCTCGTTCATTTGAGGGTTAAGTGAGCATAGCGTGATGAAGGCGGCGGCAGTTGAGCGAGAAATACCTGCCCAGCAATGAATAACCAAAGGGTTCAGCTGATCCCATTTAAGGGCGAAGTCGATGAGCTGTTCAGCATGTTGATTTGAGGGCGTGACAAATCCAGAAACAGGGTTTTCAATATCGTTCATGGGCAGTTTTAGATGGTGGCTCTGATCCAGGGACGCTGGCGTTTGCGGCATCATCTGGTCATTGATCAAAGAGATGACATGACCGGCCGCACTGTCCGATACAACCGTCTCCATGGCATCCAGAGAGCAGACAATGATCTTCGCGGACGTCACGAGCGCACTCCTAATGGTCAACGGGCGCTGGGATCAAGACCCTAGTCACCAGCGAATAATTCTTCAAAGCGCTTTAAAAATCTGTGTTGCGCTTCTGGCACTGGCATTGGCCTTAGCTCGGAAAATTGCTCATGGAAACAAGGATCAAGCTCCCCGGGGTCGCCAAACAGGGTTGCCGCTTCTTTTTTGTCAAATCCAGCGAGAGCGGTGGCTTCAAAATAGGCTGATATGTGATCTGCTTGCTTGACCAGTTTGGTAACAGTCATGGGGGGATTGGCCGGCAATCCGAATTTTATATGGATGGTTTCAAGCAAACGCTTTTCGACCGTTTTGTAATCAAAACCAATGACCGCTTTAAAGGGGCTGATAAGATCGCCAATCACATATTCGGGACTATCGTGCAAGAGTGCCACTAATCGCCATGTTCTGGGAGCTTGGGGATAAAGCAGGCACAATAGTTCTTCGACAACAAGGGAGTGCTGGGCCACTGAAAATGAATAATCGCCAGATGTCTGGCCATTCCAGCGAGCAAGCCTTGCCAGGCCATGAGCAATATCTTCTATTTCTACATCAACGGGGGATGGCGAAAGTAAATCGAGACGGCGCCCTGATAACATGCGCTGCCAGACGCGGGCTTTGGGTTCATTCATGGCTGGCATTCCCAGTTTTGGTTCAGTAATTGAATTCATGGCACTGGCCTAATTATGTTTATGTCTGAAGAATACAGAATTTTCTTTTAACTAGCTAATCACCGACTTGTTATTTTTGTGGCGCCTCAAACTTTTTTGCGAGAACGCGGCAAGGCTCGTATCGATGGCAACTGACCAAATGATCATTGACGAGCCCAGCTGATTGCATGAGCGCATAAACACCAACCGGACCACAAAAGCGAAAACCCTTATGTTTGAGGGCTTTTGACAGAGCCTCACTCACCGCTGTTTTTCCCGGAATATCGCTACTCCGTGCCACGGCATTATCGATTGTCTCGCCATCCACAAAGTCCCAAAAAAAGGCACCCAGACTTTGAGTTTTCGCCAGCTCCAGATAGGCTTTGGCGTTGCCAATGACCGCTTCGATTTTGGCCCTGTTGCGGACAATGCCGGTGTCGAGCATCAGCTCTTCTATCTTTTGCGGCCCATATAGCGCGATTTTCTGTGGATCGAACTCGTCGAAACAGTGAACGAATCGCTCTCTCTTGTTTAGGATTGTGATCCAAGATAGTCCGGCTTGGAACCCCTCAAGCATGAGTTTTTTAAATAATGTACGATCATCCTTGATGGGAACGCCCCATTCCTCGTCGTGATAGCGGATATATATCTCTTGCGGGCCAACCCAGGGACAACGTTTAAGTTCTTTCTCAATCATGTCCATTCGACCTTTATCTATACAGCTTTCGGGAATTCTTCGCCATAGCTTGCCCATGCGGGACGAAACAGCTCTACTTGTGTGCCGTCCACATCAAATACCTTGTCAGCCTCAAGGGCCTTTACTGCCCGGTCGAGGCGTATTTCTGCTAGCCCTTGTTGACCAAAAGCCGAGCCAAGGCGCCCAATGGTCGCGCCGTCGGCTTTAATATCACTGGGCACGCCCGGAAGTGCTCCTTGCGCATTGATAATCATAGGACGTTTGCGAGCCGTACCGCGATGCTGCATGCGGCTCACGACTTCCTGGCCTACATAGCAGCCCTTGTTGAAGCCAATACCGTTGAGTTGGTCCATAGCGATATCATGGGGAAAGCAGCTGCCATGCATAAAATCGCCTGGCGCTTCTGGCAAGCCATGCTTGATCCGGTGAGCCAACCATTTATCGGTGTTTGCTGCACAGCTTTCTTCATCACCATTCAGCATTATGACGCGGGAGCCCATTTTCTCATAGCGGGGATCTGCGTAGCTGATGGCATCACTGCTAGCTTCACTATTTCCCATTGTACTGGCACATATTACAGCTTGGGGACGGGCATTGAGATCTACCTTGGCACGTAGTCTGTAAAACATCAGTCGTTTGAGAAGGTCATCCACCTGGCTTTTTTCAACATCAACAAGATAGGCGCCTTCATGTTCTACTATCAGAAAATCAAACAGTAGCTTGCCTTGGGGTGTTAAAAGCCCCGCATAAATCGCCGCACCTTGTTTGGCGCCATCGATATCATTTGTAAGTATACCTTGTAAAAAATCGTGGGTGTCGTCGCCGCCAATTTCAATTACTGATCTGTTTTCCAGTCTGATCAATCCGCTCATCCATTTGCATCCTTCCCAGTTCTGCAATTTGAAACCTCATGGCCCTTGCATGGCATGTATAGTACCGTTATCTCCTAACGAGCACATGATTCACCTGTCAATCAAGATAAAGGGTCATAAAATATGTACGATCTCCTTATAACCGGCGGCACAATCGTCAATCACGATGGCACCAATAAAGGTGATATCGGTATCAAGGACGGCAAGATCGCTGCTATTGGGGCTCTTGCCAGCCAAAAGGCAATCAAAGTCCTTAAAGCTGACAATCTGCATGTCCTGCCAGGGGTCATTGATACGCAGGTGCATTTTAGAGAACCGGGTCTCACGCATAAAGAAGATCTGGAAACTGGCAGTCGCGCTGCCGTCAAGGGCGGCATCACAGCGGTTTTTGAAATGCCCAATACCAACCCGTCGACAACGACCGTTGAAGCCATCGCCGACAAAGTAAAACGTGGCCGTAATCGCATGTTTTGCGACTTTGCCTTTTATGCAGGGGCCAGCACCGATAATCTCGATCAGCTCGCAGAACTGGAACGCGCTCCCGGTGTGTGCGGCATCAAGGTATTTATGGGGTCTTCTACTGGCAACCTGCTGGTCGCAGAAAGCGAGGAGCTTGAGCAATTGTTTAAAACAATACGTCGCCGAGCGGCGTTTCACTCCGAAGACGAAGAACGCCTGCAGCAACGGCTTGAAAAGCGAGTCACAGGAGATGCTTCCAGCCATGCGGTCTGGCGGGACAAAGACACAGCCCTTAATAGCACCAAGCGCTTGTTAAAGCTGGCCCGTAAACATGCAAAGCGTATTCATGTGCTGCATATCACGACAGCCGAGGAAATGGCGCTGCTGGCGGATTACAAGGATCTGGTTAGTGTTGAAGTTCTACCCCAGCATCTCACCTTGTCTGCGCCTGAGGCCTATGAACGTCTTGGCTCTCTTGCGCAGATGAACCCGCCGATCCGCTCACAACGACACCAAGATGGTCTTTGGGAAGGTCTGCGCGTCGGTACTGTAGATGTTATCGGCTCCGACCATGCTCCCCATACACTTGAAGAAAAGCAAAATACCTATCCGGCTTCTCCTGCCGGATTACCAGGAGTGCAAACGCTGGTACCGCTGATGCTCAATCATGTCAATAAGGGGCGATTAAGCTTGCAACGCTTTGTTGATCTTACTTCGCATGGCCCTAATCGCCTGTTTGGTCTGGCGGGCAAGGGGCGGCTTGCCAAGGGTTATGATGCTGATATTACCCTGGTGGATGTGAGCGCAAGCCGAACGATCACCAATCAGCAGCAAGAAAGCCGCAGTGGCTGGACACCGTTTGATGGCATGAAGGTGACGGGCTGGCCGGTGGGCACGATTGTGCGCGGCCAACAGGTCATGCGCGACGACGAGATCATTATCCCGGCCATTGGCCAGCCGATCCGGTTTCAGGAAACCGTGGAACCTTTTGCAAGTTAGGATCGCTTGCCCGTTACATAGCGCGGATAGGTTTCGGTCACAGATACTTTGGGCGCCTTGTAGAAAATATGGCGACCGATTTTCTTGAGCCGACGCATTTTCCGGCGCCAGCGAGGGGACACATAATCCGCGTGATAATGAGTGGCATGGCCAATGCTTTTCAGCCAGGTCTGGCCGGTCAGAACCTGATTGGCGAGGCGCTTGGAGCGCTCCCACTGGCCCTTATTATTCGGCTTGTCTACTTTACCGTCGCAAGTGAACGAAAATTGACAGCCGGTGCGCCGGTGCGAACCTTGATAGACCACTCCACAAATTGTATCGGGATAGTCGGGGCTTCGCACCCTGTTCATAACCACTTGACCAACAGCAATCTGACCGGACTCTGGTTCGCTTCTGGCTTCAAAATAAAGGGCGGTTGTCATGCAACGGCGCTCGCGCTTCTGGAATTCGCGCTCTGCGAGTCCTCCAAATGCCTTGCCGGTACGAAAAGTGCGAGGCACGAGCGGAGAACCATTTCCGGCTCTGGCATAGCGGCCAGGCAATGATGGCATGCGGCGTCCTTGCGTGCCACTAAAGACCAGCTTCGCAGGTAGCGGCATATCTGCTGCAAACAAGGCAATATCAGCGCTATCGGCAAACGGCGTGGGGCGCGCAGGCGCGGCTTTGGCAACAACAGGCTTGGCGGGCTTTGGCTGCACCTTCTTTTCTACTGGCTTGGGTTTAGCGATTTGCCTGGCGGCTTGTTGAATGGAATTGAGGGCATCACGGTAACGATGATCATTAGCTGCACCGCGATCCCGTTTCAGCGCACGATTGACAATGGGACCATTTTTATTCACCGGTGTAGCTTGTTCGGGCTGCGGCTCCGGGTTTTGTATAAGCTGAGTAAGCCTTTGAGGGGCGGAACCCTTTTTGTTTTGATTGAGAGAAGCATTGATCAACTCGTCTAGAGCGCTAAGCTGCCGGTTGACAGCGCTATGAGAGCGCTGCTCGGCGAGTTGATTTACATCGGATTGTTTGGGACTTGCAGTCATCTGATCTGACATTGCCAGATCAAAGCCCTGAAAACCGGCAATCAGTCCCGTTGAAACGATCATCAAACCGGTCAACATTCCCGATTTGCTCCGGGCTCTTTTCTTGTCGTTACTACTCATGCCTGTAACACTCTTTGCTTGACGCCGTCCCTAAAAACCGATGTGAGCGCGCTTGTATTATTTTTAAGCACTCGCAATTCTTCTAGGTTCAGAAAAGCAAATATTCTTTACACAGTAGTTAACTATCCGATTTTGCTATGTTTTTCGAAGTATAATGGTAAACATCTCGATAAGAGAGAGGCCGCAGGACGTCAAAATGATGCATTTTAGGGGAATATCACTCGCTCATGATCAGTACACGCTACTTTTCTTTGATCTCGAAAATAGTGATTTATTGTATGTTTTGAACGTATGAGGGTTAAGTATTGTCTGAATATCAATCAATTTATTAACAGATCCGTGTCGTTTTCTAACGATTGCAAGACCTGTTGTAAGTTTTACTTTCGTGAATAGATTGCCGACAGCGTTCTAGAGGTCCAGCAGTGCCTTGAATCTCATCCCATAATCGTCTAATTCCGGGGTCAATAACTCAACCCGGCCTGACAGGACGATACCATTTGACCCATCTATGGTGATTTCATCACCCTCTTTGAACGTCTGTTGGCCGACTTTCATAATCTTTTGCTCAAGGTCCAGCTCGATAAAACGGGCATCGACAATACAGGGGCGGCCAATATCACGGGCAAATTCGGCGGCATGAGAGGTCACCCCTCCCCGACGGGTCAATATGGCAGAGGCGGCGTTCATGCCCGCGACATCATGGGGGCTGGTTTCATTGCGCACGAGGATCACAGATGTGCCGTCTGACGCTTGCTTGATCGCATCGTCTGGGGAAAATACGATTATTCCAGATGCGGCCCCTGGGGATGCTGGCAATCCTCTGGTGATAATTTTTGTCTTTATATCTGGATTAAGAATAGGTTGTGTCAGTTTGCTGAATTTTTTTTTCGTAACCCGTTTAATAGCTTCATGTTTCGTGATGAGGCCTTCATCAAGCAAGTCGAGGGCAACTCGAATGGCGACCTCAATGGAACGTTTGGCAGCTCTGGTTTGCAATATATAGAGCTTGCCCTCTTCAATCGTGAATTCGATTTCCTGCATGTCGCGAAAACGTTGTTCAAGCTTGTGGGCGATTTTTACAAGCTCATCAAATTGTGCTGGCATACGCGTTTGCAGGCTTGCGACTTTATCGCCGCGCTCGCCTCGCGCCTGATCACTCAAAGCACGCGGTGAGTGAAACCCGTCGACAATATCTTCTCCTTGCACTTTTGGCAGATATTCTCCATTGAGCCCTGGTTCGCCATTGGCTGGATTGCGGCTAAACGCGACGCCAGAGGCGCTATTGCTGGAGCGATTGCCATAGACCATCAACTGAACAGTCACCGCTGTGCCGCCGGTATCGGCGAGTTCTTGAATGGCGCGATAGCTGATGGCTCTTGGTGAATACCAGGAGCGAAAGACGGCTCCTATCGTCGTAAAAAACTGCTCCTCGATTGCTTGTGGATAGCCGGCGCCGGTTTTGGATGTGATCGCCTGTTTGAAGCGCTCGATAATGGTTGCCCAACCGGAATCAACAATATCGATATCTTTTTTAAGCCCCTGCTGGATGCGAAACTCTTCTATAATGTCTTCAAATGGCTCGTCATCAAGACCCATTACGATGGATCCATACATGGCGATCAAGCGGCGATAGCAATCAAGAATAAAGCGTTTGCTATGCGTAGTTTCCAGTAATTGTGCGACGATCTCGTCATTGAGACCAACATTCAATACGGTGTCCATCATGCCGGGCATTGATTGTGCGGCACCAGAGCGAACAGATACTAATAAAGGGTTGGTTGGGTCGCCAAATGAGCGACCAGATCGTTCCTCAAGCCAGCCGATACCACTTTGAATTTGCTCAATGATCTCGTCTGCCAGCTGGTTTTCATTTTCCAGATAGACGCGGCAGGCATCAGTTGTGATTGTAAAGCCGGGAGGAACGGGAAGGCCGATTGAGGCCATTTCAGCAAGGTTTGCGCCTTTGTTGCCGAGCAGCGCGGTCATGTCGGAATGACCCTCCATTACCCCATCGCCAAAGCAATATATCCATTTTTTGCCGGTCATTGTGACCCCTGTGTGTCTGTTCAATATTGGTGTACTGCCTCACGAAAGCGACATTTTCCTACGACATATTATCTCCGTCATTCCCGCGAAGGCGGGAATCCAAGTGGCTTTCAATTATTTTCATTATCCGCAATTTGGCAATGCGCTGGTTGCATGCTTTTTGCTGAATTACGAGCGTCATACCTGTTGAGGTTTGCTTGGTTTCTCGCCTTCGCGGGAATGACGTTTGTTAAATTGAACTGCTCTTGCAAGCCTATCCCTCTATTTTTGAGAAGTCTGCAATCTTTGTGGTGGCGCTGCGGATTTGAGCCAGAAGGGCCAGGCGGTTTGCACGCAGCTTGGGGTTTTCATCGTTCACCGTCACCTTGTCAAAGAACGCATCGACAGGGGCTTTGAGGGTCGCAAGCGCGCTCATGGCTGCTGCGAAATCTTCCTTTTCGAGGGCTTTGGTGCTGGCCTTTTCCATCTTCTCAATGGCGGCAAACAGGTCTTTTTCTTCTCTTTGGCTCAAAAGCCCCTTGTCAGGGAGGTTTTGAGCGGTTTTGCCATCCTTTTTCTCTTCGATACGCAATATATTGGCCGTCCGCTTGATCCCGGCCAGCAATTTAGCTCCGTCATCAGTTTCAAGGAAAGAACCAAGCGCTTCCACACGTTTGACGATCATCAGCAAGTCGTCCTGCCCGCCAAGCGAAAACACGGCGTCTATGAGGTCATGGCGCGCGCCCTTGTCCTTGAGATAAACTTTGAGGCGATCTGCGAAGAATGAGAGGAGGTCTTCCTGAAAACTAAGCTTGATCTTGTTTTCTAATATAATACGGATAACACCCAATGCCGCACGCCTCAGCGCAAAGGGATCTTTCGAACCTGTCGGTTTTTCGTCAATAGCCCAAAAACCAACAAGAATATCGAGCTTGTCAGCGAGTGCCACGGCAATGGAAACCGGGTCTGTCGGAATGGCATCACTTGGTCCTTGGGGCTTATAATGCTCTTCGCAAGCGGCTGCGACTGCTTTGCTTTCCCCTTGTTGTTCTGCGTAATAGCGGCCCATTAGCCCCTGCAGATTGGCAAATTCTCCGACCATTTCAGAAACGAGATCAGCCTTGCAAAGTTTTGCCGCGCGTTCGGCCTCTTCTGGGTTAGCGCCGACGTTGGGAGCTAGTTCTTTGGCGAGGACAGCAATGCGTTTGACGCGCTCGCCCTGTGATCCAAGCTTGTCGTGGAAGATGATGTCGTCAAGCTTTTTAGCCATATCCTCCAATGGCACCTTCTTGTCCTGTTCCCAAAAGAACACGGCGTCAGAAAGTCTGGCGCGGATCACCCGTTCATTGCCGTGGGTAATGGCTTTGCCTTCATCCGTTGCTATCATGTTGGAAACCAACAAGAATTTATTGGCGAGCTTGCCAGTCTTTGGGTCTTTCAGCGAAAAGCATTTCTGGTGCTTCTTCATCGAAGTAATGAGTACTTCAGGCGGCACATCGAGGAAGCTTTTGTCAAAGTCTCCCATGAGCACGGTTGGCCACTCAACAAGCCCGGCGGTTTCAGATAAAAGCCCAGGGTCCTCGACAAGCTCAAGCCCTGCTTTTTTAGCAAGCTTTTGCGCCTGATCGAGAATGGCTTGCTCGCGTGCCTTGGCATTGGTCATGACAAAGGCCGCGCTTAATTTTCTCTCATAGTCCTCAAGTCCCCCAACCTTGAAGGGTTTTGGGGCCATGAAGCGATGTCCAATCGTTGTGTTGCCGCTCTCGATGCCTTCAACCTCAAGATCGACGGTATTTCCATCCAGTAGACACAAGATTGAGTGTAGTGGGCGCACCCAGCGCAGCTTGCCACGGCCCCAACGCATGCTTTTGGGCCACGGCATTTTGAGGATAGCGTCCCTGACGGCCTGCGCTAGTATTTCATCTGCAGCACGACCTTTTTGTTCTATCTTGGCGAGATAGAATTCGCCCTTTTTATCCGAAACGATCTCGCACTGATCGATGCTGTCGAGCCCGGCACCGCGCAAAAATCCTGCTAATGCCTGTTCTGGCGCGCCAACGCGGGGGCCTTTGCGCTCTTGCGAGATGTCAGGGCTTTTTTCGGTGACGTCCTCGATAACAAGGGTCAGGCGGCGTGGGCCAGAATGTGAAGTGTTGGTGGCCCCATGTTTGAGTCCGGCTTCTTTAAGCGAAGCGGTGATCATTTTTTCAAGTTCGCGCACACCCCAGTTTTGCAAGGTCGCCGGGATTTCTTCACTTAATAGTTCGAGGAGGAATTCAGACATCAGGCGCGCCCTCCATCGGTTTCAAGCCAGGCCGTGCAGCAGGCTTTCGTCAAATCGCGCACCCGCAAAATATAGCTTTGACGCTCGGTGACGGATATGACGCCGCGCGCATCGAGAAGATTAAAAATATGTGAGGCTTTGATGGATTGGTCATAGGCCGGTAGCACACAGTCGTGGCGATTTTCTTGATTGCCCCGCTCCAGAATAAGCTGGCATTCAGCTTCCGCGTCCTTGAAATGCTGGAGCAAGCGGTCCGTATCGGCGATCTCAAAATTATAACGCGAGAATTCTTGTTCGTTTTGCAGAAATATATCCCCATAGGTGACTTTGTTGTCGCCCTCACTGCCATTATAGTTGAGATCGGTGATACGATCGACGCCTTGAATATAGCAAGCCAGACGCTCCAGCCCGTAGGTCAATTCGCCGGTTACAGGGGAGCAGTCAAAGCCGCCGACCTGTTGGAAATAGGTAAATTGCGAGACTTCCATACCATCACACCAGACCTCCCAGCCAAGACCCCATGCGCCAAGCGTTGGACTTTCCCAGTCATCTTCGACAAAGCGGATATCGTGATTGCTGCTGTCGATGCCAATGGCCTTGAGACTGTCGAGATAAAGCTGCTGAATATTATCGGGGGATGGTTTTAAGACCGTTTGGAATTGATAATAATGCTGCAAACGATTGGGGTTCTCACCATAGCGCCCATCTGTGGGGCGGCGGCACGGCTGAACATAGGCGGCGTTCCATGGCTTTGGACCCAATGATCGCAAAACCGTGGCGGGATGAAACGTCCCTGCTCCAACCTCCATATCATAGGGCTGTAAGACCACACAGCCATAATCGGCCCAGTAGTGTTGCAAGGTCAATATCAGGTACTGAAAACTGTTTTGCGGGTTCAATTGTCCCGGCTTTTGCTTATTGCTCATGAAGTCCGCATCTGGTTGGAGGAAAAGCATTTTCAGGGCAAACTAAAGGGGGGGAATGAACGGGTCAAGGTGAGAAAGAACAATGCGCTCGCCGCGCGGGCGTCTTGACAGACAGTCTTGGGGACTTGTCCCCAAACCCCGGTTTGGAAAGGGGAGTTATGAGGATTAGCATTATCTTATCCGCCGGCAAATAAATGGGGTCTGGGGACCAGTCCCCAGCGCTGTCTGCGAAGACATTTATTCATGTCTTCTCAACAAAGCTTTCGACTACCCGTTTTTCACCAGCTTTTTCAAAATCAATGGTCAGCTTGTCGCCTTCGATCGCTGTGATGGCGCCATAGCCAAATTTTTGATGAAAAATCCGCTCTCCAAGACTGTAATCAGATTTGTGGGTCTTTTTGATTTGCTTGGCGCGTCCTTCAATGACCGTTGTTGTGCGTTTGCCCGATCTCGCGCCCTTGTTCCATCGAGGTTCCGAATACATATCTTTGGCGACATTCTCGCGGGCCTTGAAACGATTTGGTTGGGCTGCTTGGGCATAGCCGCCATACGACGTGCTATCCATGACCTCCACATGATCTTGCGGGAGTTCATCAATGAAGCGAGATGGTGCGGCGCTCTGCCACTGACCATGAGTGCGCCGGTTTTGCGCAAAGCTGATAGTGCTGCGCCGCTTGGCACGAGTGACGCCGACATATGCGAGACGGCGCTCTTCTTCAAGACCAGCTTTGCCGCTTTCATCCAAAGCTCGTTGATGGGGAAACAGTCCCTCCTCCCAGCCTGGTAAAAACACGGTATCAAATTCGAGACCCTTGGCGGAATGAAGGGTCATGAGCGAGACGCGCTCGCCTGCATTGCCGGTATCCACATCCATGACCAGCGAGACATGCTCTAAAAATGCTGCCATGCCATCAAACTCCTCCATGAAGCGGATCAGCTCTTTAAGATTATCAAGACGCCCAGGCGCTTGTGGGCTTTTGTCGTTTTGCCACATTGCCGTATAGCCACTTTCATCGAGGATGATTTGTGCCAGCTCCGTGTGATCCATCATCTGAGCCATTGTGCCCCAATGATCAAACTGGTCCATCAGCTTGAAAATTGAGTTACGAGCAGCTGGGCGCAGCTCTTCAGTGTCGAGCAAGGCCCTCGCGCTATCCACCAGCGGGATGCCCTTGGCTCGCGCATAGTGATAGATGGGGCGTAGTGAAGCTTCACCAAGCCCGCGCTTGGGCGTGTTGATGATCCGCTCAAATTTCAGATCATTGGCGCTGTTGAAAATTACTTCAAAATAGGCGATGGCGTCCTTGATTTCCTTGCGCTCGTAAAAGCGTGGTCCGCCAATCACACGGTATGGCAAGCCAACAGTGACAAAGCGGTCTTCAATAGCGCGCATTTGTGAACTGGCGCGCACCAGAATGGCGATATCATTGAGATTGAGTTTGTCGCGCTGTAATTGCTCAATCTGATCGGATATGTTGCGGGCTTCTTCTTCGTCATCCCAACAGCCGCGCAGCTTGACCTTGTCGCCCTCGCCGATATTGGTATGCAAGGTTTTGCCCAGGCGCTCGGTATTGTTATCAATGAGCGCAGAAGCGGTTGCCAATATATGACCGGTGGAGCGGTAATTTTGTTCTAGCCGGATCACCTTGGCCCCGGGGAAATCTTTGTCGAAGCGCAAGATATTATCGACCTCGGCTCCGCGCCAACCATAGATTGACTGATCATCATCGCCCACACAGCAGACATTGCTGGTGCCTTGGGCAAGTAGACGTAACCAGAGATATTGGGCGACATTGGTGTCTTGATACTCGTCGACGAGGATATAGCGAAAGCGGCTTTGATATTCTTTCAAGACATCATTGTTTTCCTGAAAAAGGCGCAGGCACTCCAGCAGGATATCGCCAAAATCGACGGCATTTAGTTCTTTGAGGCGCTTTTGATAAGCTTCGTAAAGTTCAGCTCCCTTGCCATTGGCAAAGCTGTGGGCTTCCCCGGCCGGGACTTTCGAGGGCACCAGTCCCTTATTCTTCCAGCGATCAAACAAGGAGGCAAGATGACGGGCGGGCCAGCGTTTTTCATCGATATTGTCAGCTTTTAACAGCTGTTTAATGAGCCGCACCTGATCGTCAGTATCAAGGATGGTGAACCCGGATTTGAGACCAACAAGTTCGGCATGGCGTCGCAGTATCTTCACACAGACCGCATGGAAGGTGCCAAGCCATGGCATACCCTCAACGGCCCCACCGACCAGTTGGCCAACACGGTTCTTCATTTCCAAAGCGGCTTTGTTGGTGAAGGTAACAGCCAGAATATTAAAGCTGCTGGCTTCACCCATCGCAAGAATATGCGCGATACGGGTGATGAGAACGCGGGTTTTGCCGGTGCCAGCCCCTGCGAGAACAAGCACTGGGCCGTGCAGGGTCTCAACAGCATCACGTTGCTGGCTATTGAGCCCCTCCAAATAGTCGGATGCGGGGCGGCTCATGGCGCGCTGGGCCTGCTGCGTGAGAGATTGTCCGGCGTTTTGTGACATCTTGTCTTTCATGAAAGTTCGCGATTCGTTTGCTATGCTAGCATAGGGATAGATCGCTTGAAACCACCCGCGAATATCGCGTGGGGGTAAAACAAAATGGCCCCAGATAGCTGGAGCCATTTTGCTTTTTTGTTTTATCAGATGAATTAGCTACGCTTGTTCACGAGAAAAACGAACAATATGAATCCCACCAATGATAGGGGCCCAATTGCCGAAAATGCCAAAAACAGGATATCCATATTTTCTCTCCCGATTATCATATGCATATATAAGTAATATTACGTATGAACGGGAGGGGTCAAACACTTATTGAGTTGGATGCAGTAGCAAGCATAATCGCTGAGCGCGGCACAATGAACAGCGCGAGCACATGTAGCAGCTTTATGTTCTATATATTTGTATAAATATACAGAACCTATCTACGGGCCAGATACACAAAAAGCATAAAACCAATGAGAGATACCGGACCAAGTACGGCAATGGCCATTATCAGAATATCAACCATGACTTCCTCCTGCTTATTGTTAGGCTTGCAAGGGAGAGATTACGGCGATGGAGATAAAACCTACATGATGCATATCAATTATCGCACATATAGTTGAATTTATTAGTCAGCTGTTCTGCTCGACATGTGCATCGATAAGAGCCTGATTATAGTGATGCAATGCATCTATTTTGAAGGCCCAGCCAACAATGAGATCAGGTTCGCGGCGATCTATGACAGGGATGCGGTCGAGACCGGTGCGATCAAACGAGCGCAGTGCTTGTTCGATTGTGGCGGATATGGAAAGCCACGGCAATTCATCGTCCTCGTCCAAATTGAAGTGATTGTCTTCGCCTTCCTTTAATGGGGTCATGAATTGGTTGACCTTTAAGGTATGCAATATATATCGATGCGGCCCATCACCCAAGAACAGCCCTCGGCTGGTGAGCTGCCAATGAAAGAAACTTTGGCCAAGAAAGGCGTTATGCAGGGATGTACTGATAGAGACGGCAAGTAACAGCGCTATGGCGACATTATAGTCACCGGTAAGTTCAAACGCGATCAACACTGTCGAAATTGGAGCGCCAAGAATACTGGCGGCAACGGCCCCCATACCTGTGATCGCATAAAGGCCATGACTTGATGCCAAAGTTGGAAAGGCCATTGAGGCAATCAAGCCAAAGGCGCCCCCCGCCATTGCGCCAAGATACAAGGATGGTGAAAACACCCCTCCGCCAAAGCGGCTCGCAAGGGTAATGGAGGTGGCGGCGGCCTTCAGCAAAAGTAATTCCAATAATAGGGTTAGAGAGAATTGTTGTTTGAGCGCGGCATCTGTTGAGTCGTAGCCAACCCCCAAAACTTGTGGGAAATAGATGGCGATACTACCAACAAGAAACCCACCGATCACTGGGCGCAACCACAAAGGAATGTCAACACTGCGCGAGAAGCGGTCAGCCCCGATCAACATCAGCTGAAATAATATCGCCACTAGAGCACAAACCAGACCGAGCAACGCGAAGGCGGGAAATTCCCAATTTGTGCCGATTTGATATTCGGGAATTATGAAGGCTGGAAAGTTCCCTAGATGAGAGCGAACAATCATTGCGCCGAGTGCGCTGGATATGGCGATCGGCACAAAGGCTCGCAAGGCATAATGCCCCAGAATAACTTCATGAGCGAATAAAACGCCTGCCAAAGGCACATTGAAAGAAGCCGAGACAGCAGACGCGACGCCGCAGGCCAGCAGAGTTCGCCTGGCGCTTTGCGGGAGTGCGAAACGATCCTCCAGCCATGAGGCGATAGAGGCACCAAGGTGAACAACGGGGCCTTCCCGCCCCGCACTGGCGCCAGAGCCCAGAGAAAGAGCGGCTACCAGTGCGCTTTGCAGACCGTCACGCATGGATATTGCAGAATTCTTGATGGCTTGGGCTTCAATGACATCGGCCACACCATGTGTTCGCTTGCCGGGCATAATATAAACAAGGAGCAGTCCGACCAGTAATCCTCCAATGGTCGGAGCCGCAAGAATGATGTACTGAGCTGGTCCCACATTGTTGGACAGCTTGGCAGCGTTGTTAAGGTGTATTCACGTGTTTAATCATGCTGCCATTTTGCTTTGTTCGCGCTCACTATAAACCTCATCTGGTGTTCTGTCAT
>JAJRQA010000262.1 GCA_024280475.1 Alphaproteobacteria bacterium | reverse complement strand
CCCGTGCTGATAAGACCAGCGGTTATCAAGTCGCGACCACTTCCGGCAACGCCTCCAAATACATAAACAATGACAGGAGCGGATACAATGGCAGTGATGATGCCGAGTATAATCCCAAGAGGAACTGCTCGGTATAGCGATTTAAAAGCGGTTAAGCGAGAAGCCGCGAGATAAATGATCACAGCAATCACCGCTTGTGTTCCGATGAAATACACGTAGACGGGACTGATGATAGCTGCTGCTACAAGGAAACTAACGGCACCAACAATAATCCCAGGCAAAAGACCTAATAATAATGTAGCCAGAATTGTACCGATAGCATCAAGGTAAATCGGCAATTTAAGGACATGTACCAAGCCACCGATGGCAACATTCAATGCGATGAGCAACCCCATTAGGGTAACTTGTTTGGTTGTGAGTTTCATAATATATTCCTCAAGATTGTGAATTTCATCAGATTATTCCGCAAAATATATTTTGATGATAGGGGGGAACCGAAAAACATTTTTAGGGAAAAATTTCCGTAAAAATTTTCAGAATATCAAAAATTCAATGTCTCGGCATATGTCCTGTCGACTGAAGACTGGAAATAGTCATCTATGTGCAGCTATGTTTACCTTGCTAAAAAGATAAAAACTCAATAAAATCAAAGGTGCCCATTGGGTTCGGTTGGCATGCTGAACTTGGGGCATCGCGATGCTCCTTTTTAACAAGGAGATAAGTGATGAACCATCCAAAGCAGCTAATCGACAAGAAGGAGTTGGTTAAACTGGTGAAATATTCACCCCAACACATCGCGCGACTGGAGAAGGCAGGTCAATTCCCTTTGAGGTTGAGACTGGGCCAGAACCGCGTCGCGTGGTTACTGTCGGAGGTGGAAGACTGGATTGATCAGCGCCTTTGCGAACGCTAAGCCAATTTGGTTTGCGAAAACAGCTCTTCTTTTAGAAAGAGCTTGGAGGGTCGTTCCGAGAGGGGCGGCCTTCCTTTTTTGTCTATAGACCGTCTGACGCTATACAACTACATTTCAGGCAACAGGTTTTGCAGGTCGCCACCGGTATCGCGCCATTGATGATCAAGCGCATCTTCCAAATCATAGAGGCTGCTCTTGTCGGCAAGCAGAAACAGAGGTGATTGCTTGGTTGGGGATTGAGAGTTGGCGGCAGCGATCATATTCTCCACGCGCTCGGTGCTTTCTGTGACAAACAGCACTCGAAAATTGCCCCAGCCAAAATGCTTCTGGTGCAGCTTCGTCTTCCACATGGTCTGGTATGCCAGCAGCTTTCGCAGGATCGAAGACTGGCGCAAATCACGCCGCGCCACAGGCATTGTGCCTCGGTCGATCTCGACAAGAAAGAAGGCCTTGCGCCGCACTTTAGGCAGATAAAGTGAAAAGGCATAGTCCGCTTCGATGCCAATATCGAGCCGGAGATTTTTATGGATAACCGGGACACTCAGTCGAAAGGGTTTGTTGCGTGCTAAAATTTCAGCTGGAAAATTATCCTTCAACTCATCACTATCGATCAACTCAACATCATCGTGACGGGCCACGGCCAATTGCAGCGCCACGGCAAAATCAGCAATACCCAACGTATGTTGCAAGAACGGCTGGTTGGCAGATTTGTTTTTGTGCGTCCACGAGATGCGCTTGCCGTCCGGCTGCTCAAAAATATCCGCGAGCAGTTGCGCTCCTTTGTCGGCCAGAGCATAAACCAGTGGGGAAGTGCCGCCACCCATGCGATATGTATCGAACTGGTTTTGTGGCCTGTCGAGAAGCCCATGCTCGAAGAGCGCCTTGAGGCGATTGGTGACATTTTTAGCAGAGCCGCCGACCAGTCGCCGGACATGGTTGGAGTTCAAAAACCGGTGACGGGCGACAAGCTGGACAATTTTAATATCGCGCTCCGTTAGCTGGAAAGCCGGGGGATTGTTGGAGCGGACACGCCTTGGCCGATAGGATTTCGTATGAGGGTTGGTGGTGGTACTCATCATTCCGCCTCCTTGTCACTTTGCGCAAGAAGATCGTGCGGTAGCTCATACAAAGTCGGACCGTTACGGCCATCCCGGAATTTGCGTGTCCCCAGTTCTCCAAGCCGGGTGTAGAAGTTGCGCTCCTTGAGCGGCGGATAGTTGTTTTCTTCGCACCATGAGCAATAATATAAATAAAGAACAGCGCAATGCTCCGGCTCGCTCTGTCGATAGCTTGCAAGCCAGCCGCGGACGCTGTCACGATCATGCGGCTGAGATCCATCCTGCGTACGATGATCGAGGCTAGCGCTCACTTTCGCTGGTAGCAATTTTAAATTTACCTGTAGCGCTTCCTTTTTCGTCGCCCCGGCGGATGTGCCGAACCACGCGGTCCAACAGGTCGCGTTAAAAAACCAAAGGGTGAGCGCAAGGAACCATTCGAGTCCTGCCAGCGGCGTGACTTTGGCCACCGGTTGGGCGCTCGCAAGGCGTGCTCGTACCTCGTGCACCAGGATCACTTGCCGGGCGATTTCACGTTGACGCCGTGTTCGCCTCCGGCCTCTTGTCTTCAATAGGGAAGTACGCAATGCGCCAAGATGGTTTTGAGCCTGTGTGAGCTCCTGCTTCATCGAGGCATAAACATCCTTGTTGCGCTCCATAGGGGCCAGCGATTTTGTGATGTTCATGGCGATATAGCCACGCACGCTATGAATTGAAAATAGAGAGGCAATCACAAACAGCAGGACGCAGATGGTAGCCGCCACCCGATTGCTCGCCCGCCAGTGCCAGAAACCAAACACACTGGCCACCATACCAAGATCGAAGGCCAGCGCCAGAGATGAAAACATTGCCTTGTTGGTGATCGGCAATAAAGCGAATGCCGGTTCCAACGTGCCAAGCGTCGCATTGTAGGAAATCGATGCCAGCGCCATCACCCCGGCGATGATCGTGCCAGAAGTGAGAGCAAGCAGTTGCCAGAATTTAAAAGTTGGAAATTTCATGAGCCCTCTCCCAACTGAATGTCGTTGGCAAGCTCATTGCCCCAGATATCCCAACCCGGAGTTTTCTGGCGAGCGAATAATTCAATACGCGGAAGGTCGCCACAAATACGAACAATGTCGCGGCGCACCCGGTCAGGTTTTTGCGAATGCCTGCGACGCGGCTCCATGACGATGGAAGAGATGGATGTATGTCGACGGCTCAACCTACCACGCTTAGCAACAAGGCAAAGCTCTGCGTTCTGGCGCGTCCAATAGCCCATACCCATGAAAGGTGTGCCGGACTTCTTGTTTGTCTTCACCCATGTAAATCCATTGGTGATATAACGAAAGCCCCAAGCATCAATGACCTGTAAGGCGTCCGGGATATGTGTCATCGTCGTCCAGAGGAAAAGCAATGCGTTTGGCTGCACGATGTCCTGCACAGGCAGGGCGCAGATGTCCGCCGTCTTCATCAGCGGATAGGCATTTGCTTTCGAGACGGACGGGAAAGACTTCGAGCCATAGCTCCATGGCGGGTCGGCATAAATAATCTGATACTTCTTCATTGGTGTTCTCCTGTTTTGAAATTCAGAGAACACCCAATCTAAACACAGATCGGCTTATGTAAACGTGGGAGCAGGGTGTGATATAGGAGTGGTTGCTGTGCAATGTGCAGCAATGGGGACACATCACAATTTTCTCGACAATACAACATTGAAATACAGTTGTATTCAGAACATTGCTTTGTGTCTTCAAGAATGCTATGTGCTGAAAGTACAGAATATGCTCGGGACGGAGCAATCTGTCCAACCCCTTTATCACGTAATAAAACGTAATTGAGACCACGGACTGACAGCATCAACGAAAACAATGGCAGTGTCACTGCAGAAGGTGGATCGACACCTGACAGCCATGTTGGGACGTCAAGGTGGTCAACGCTTAAACGCGTACGCACTGCCATGTATCATTGGCTTTTTATACCCTACGCAATTATATTTATTGGGAAATCTCTTTACGAAACATTTTATGGAGTAGCTGATTTCATCAGTCCGTTGAAGAAATTTGTTTCGACTTATGTTCCATTTCAGAAACTTGAATTTATACTCTTGGAAACAATTAATTTTTTGGCAAAGAATTACGTTGGGCTTGCTACGGTAGTTTTTCTGGTTTTGGGTTATAAAGTATACCGATGGGTTTACCGACGATTCACAAGACATCAAGAAGCGCACCATGTGCAAAGTGCAATTGCTCGTGATTACTCACGTTTTGTTCGAGCTGTTTCTCTAAATTTGCCAAATCCCGGTCAGCCCATATTGGAAAAAAATCGGAATTGCATCATTGATGCGGCTGCCATATTCATTCGAAATGGCACAGATAGGCTATCTCAACTCCTACACTGGTATACAGGTGGACCAACACATATAAGCTTCAAGAGTTTCGCACCTGAAATCGAAGAGGTTCGTACACATCATCGCATTGTTGGTGGTGGAAGGTCGTTAGTTGACGATGAAATACCTGCTTTTAACTACAAGGAAAATACAGCCTTCGCTTCGATCATAGACGATCGGAGCACAAATTATTTTTTTTCCAATAATTTACGTCGTCTGGAAAAAAGGGGAGGGTACAAAAACATTCATGAAAACTGGAAGAATCACTATAATGCTACTGTGGTTGTTCCCACTACTGACCGTCAAAGTCCCGCCCAAGTTACAAAAATCTCTGTTAATGGATTTGTATGTGTAGACAATAGAATTGGTAAATTTGACAATAAATCATGTGTGGATATCTTAAATTGTTTTGCGTCACAGTGTTATACTGTAATGCAGGTTCTTGGTTACTTGGAAGAGCCTGAAAACACAAACAACACACCATCGAAAGGAGCTGCAAATGACTAAAGTTCTCAACAAATGGAGTGAGCAAAGTGCGTTTGCGAACTTGGAGTTAGGACTACGGCGTCTTGCAAAACAAGAGCGCGGCAAAACAAAGCAAGATAGTCGTGATACCAAGCAGGGTACCCGTACAAGGAGAGGCAAAGCTCGGAAGAGATTAGTGTCTTTAATTACTCGAGCGCACAAGACTTAATAGTCGAATTTGTGTTACTTAAGCCCCGCAATTTTCTGTTGTGGGGCTTTTTTTTCTTCTCTCACCTCAAAGAGGTGTAAATGGAGCTGTATTCTGAGTGAGCTTCGCTCTAGAAAACTAATTGTATCGGTTGTCTGTCTTCTTTCAATATTCCTCCCATAACTCATCGTCTTCTGGCAGAGGAATGACCTGAGCGCTATCCGGCATTGGCTGATCTGCTGTTGACTCAACAAGTTTTGGTGACAACCGTCTCCGACTTGCATTTAGTAATATCTCAAAACTCTCCTCCGGCATGCTGGGCAGGCTTTCAGCTGTGCCAAAAGGAATGGATAGCTTCATGGCCTGGGGGGTAATATTGCGTACATAGGCGGCGAAATTGGTTTGCTTGCGCTCCTTGGTCATACTGGCAATAAAGTCCGGGCTCGTGCGCATTTCTCGGGACATTTCGCGGTTGTCTTTATCTGATAGGCCACCTGCCAGCTTGATGCTGGTGTTGGTCATGATGGAGGCGGGGAGGCCACGCGGTAATTGTCCCAGATACTGATGAGCCATGACGATGCCAAGTTTGTATTTTCTTGCCTGGATGAGCAAGCTATCGATATTGTCGTCGAAATATTCCGACGCCTCATCAATCCATAAGAATGTCGGGCGGCGCTCATGCTCTGGCATGATAGCACGTTCCATGGCGGC
This sequence comes from Alphaproteobacteria bacterium, assembly GCA_024280475.1. Classification (GTDB taxonomy): domain Bacteria; phylum Pseudomonadota; class Alphaproteobacteria; order Rhizobiales; family JAKIUO01; genus JAKIUO01. The sequence goes on along the minus strand of JAJRQA010000262.1, from coordinate 99 downwards.
CTTGAATGTCAGCGCAATGATGTAGCGGCCAAAGATGCTGGAGGCTTCGGTTTTCATGAAGTCCTTGGCTGTGTTGACCAGCACAATTCCACCCTCATT
>JAJRQA010000261.1 GCA_024280475.1 Alphaproteobacteria bacterium | reverse complement strand
TTCTACTGATTCGTTTCGTGGCTCCATTATCGAGGGCGTATAATCCTCAAGAACAGTTTGGTTCTGCAACAAAAATGTGAGTCATTCTTAGGGGGATAAATATAATGGTGCGAGCAAAAATAGCTCGCCGCCTAGCCGTTAAGCGTACGGCGGAGCGAAATGGTGAACAGCCATTTCCCGACAAGCTTGCCATTGGGGGATGGTCCAAGTTTTATACTCAACTAAAAACCCGATTGGGCAAAATCACCGAGGTCGAGACTAATCGTCTGGCCAATGCGGTGGAGGCCCTGCCCGACAGCTTTGCCCTGTGGGATAGCAAGAACAATCTTGTCACCTGCAATGCCCGCTTTCGTGAATTTTTCGGCCTGCTCGATGTCGGCCTCGTGCCTGGCATGTCGAGACGGCTGGTCATGAGCATGGGGACAAAACCCGTGCGCAGTACAGTCATTGAAAAACCAACCAACCAGACACTCCAAAGCACCAGCTTTGAGGTTCTGATGTCGGATGGGCGCTGGCTTCATGTCAATGAAAGCAAGACCCAGGAAGGTGGCACGGTGAGCGTTGGTACCGATATTACCGTGCTTAAAAAGAGCGCGCAAAAAATCATTGAGAATGAGAAACAGCTGCGCGTATCAGTGAGCGATCTGCGCGAAAGCAGACGCGAGCTCGAACGCCAGAAACAGATCCTCGTGGAACTGTCCGAAAAATATTCCAATGAACGCAATCGCGCCGAAGCTGCCAATCACGCCAAGTCGGAATTTCTGGCCAATATTTCTCATGAATTGCGCACACCGCTCAATGCCGTGATCGGCTTTTCAGAGATTATGCAACATGGCCTGTTTGGCAATATGACTGAGCAAAAATACGCCGAATATTCTCGCGATATTCATGAAAGCGGTCGATTCTTGCTCGAAGTCATCAATGATATTTTAGACATGTCGCGCATCGAAGCTGGCAAAGTTGATCTCAATTTTGAACATGGCGACATCTGTGAAATTTTTGACGAGTGTCTTCGACTGGTCGCTGGTGTGGCTGATACCAAACATATCAAGCTGTCCTATGAAGGCCCAAGCGTTCTTGCGTGCCGACTTGATCGACGAGCGCTCAAGCAGATTGTTTTGAACCTTCTGTCAAATGCCATAAAATTCACTCCCGAACAGGGCGATGTGACAATCATCGCCACGCAAGAGCAAGAACATTTGCTGATTGTCATCAAAGACACGGGCATCGGCATCCCCAATGATGAAATATGCAAACTTGGCCGCCCCTTCGAGCAGGTCGAAAACCAATTCACAAAAAGCCATAGCGGTACGGGGCTTGGACTGGCGATTTCAAGATCTCTTGTGGAACTTCATGGCGGCGAACTAACCATCAATAGTCAGGTTGATTTGGGTACGCAGGTGAGCTGCATTTTTCCCACCATTGAAAATGGTAACAGTCTCAGGACAAAACAAGATGCTGCCTGATCGCCCCTTTTGAGGTAATCACTTGTTGCACCGGGCAGGCATCTGGCCTACTCACTGATCAATGGAACAAAATCTGCAGGCCTTGCTGCTATTTACGATCTCTGCCGCCTTTACGCCGGGGCCCAATAATTTGATGATCACTGCATCGGGGGCTAATTTTGGTTATTGGCGATCTCTCCCCCATATGATGGGGGTGACATTTGGTTTCCCTGCCATGCTCATAGCGATGGCATTTGGTCTCGTTCAGATCTTTGACGCCTGGCCTCTGCTACACACATTCCTGCGCTATGCCGGGGCCACCTATATGGTCTATCTGGCTTTTCGTATCGCCACCTCGACCAAGATTTCCAAAGCCAAGGAGACTGCCCAACCATTAAGCTTTGTGGAAGCAGCTCTGTTTCAATGGATCAATCCCAAGGCCGTGATTTATGCCCTCTCGACATTGTCGATATTCACAACACCAAAGGGAAATTTTTTCGAAGAAATCTTGTTGCTGACAATTGTCGCAGTGCTGGTTTCATTCAGCTCGATCACCACCTGGTGCCTGTTTGGCTCAGCCATCGGCCACCTGCTAAAGTCAGTCAAGGCGCTGCGGATTTTCAACCTGACAATGGCCGCGGCGCTACTCGCATCAATCACGCTAATATTCAGATAATCAGCACGCGCTGGCGATTACCACAAATCACTTTTGTTTCTTCTCCATCTCGCTGCTGGCTTCTTCAACCGCAAGGGCGATGAGATAGGACAAGAAGTTCATGCCAGCTTGGTCAGCAAGATGCTGATAGGGCTTGAGGCCTTCATGAATATGACGACGCAAGTCAGCCTTGCTCAAATAGGCAAGACTGGCAGAAGCAGCGATTTGCTGTTCCGCTTCTTGTTTTTTGGTTGTTTTTCGCGGGCGCCTCGTGACGCGGCCAGTTTTGGCAGGCTTTCTCACACGCTTGCGAACCGTCGCTTTTTTTCCACGTATTTCCTTGGCCAATAAGGTCTCCTTCAACCAGCATTGTCCCGCAATACAAGCGGGAATCGTGAGAGTAAAAAGGTAAACGATAATAACGGGTGGGTACCTTTTAGGGAGGTTGATCAATGCCCTTTTAAGCAGGCAGACCGGTTTTGATTCCCTGCGAGGATTATACGCTATTTTGGTGTGTAATGGTCCAATAAAGTGATAAATTCTAGCAATGATAGTGCTAATGTGGAAAAATCAGTTTGCATCGAGTAATCCGGCCACTCAATCACCAACCTTGCGATCGCTAAGCCCTTGCAGACGTTAAAAAAGTCCCTGTTTCAAGCCTAAAGTGCGATATAATGAAATAAAAGTGAGATACTGTGCCTCGATCCATTTTTAATGCTGTTTCAACCAATGCAGTGCTTATTTTATCCCTTACGGCGCTGTTTTGGGCCGGTAATTTTGTGGTTGGTCGAGGCATGCATGAGACCATTCCGCCTCTGGCTATGGCAACCGTGCGCTGGTTCCTGGCGGCGCTGATTTTCACGCCTTTTGCCCTCAAATATTTGCGCCAGGACTGGCCTACCATCAAACGATCGATCGGTATCATTTTTGTGCTAGGCATGCTGGGGGTGGGCTGTTTTAATTCGCTTGCTTATATCGGTCTCAATCACACAACCGCCCTCAATGGCTTGATCATGCAGTCTGCGGGGCCCGTGCTGATCTTGCTGGCTGCACTCTTTTTATATGGCGAAAAAATCAATGCCCGTCAGATCTTGGGCGTTTGCATATCGCTGGCCGGCGTGTTGGTGATTGTCTCCAAGGCCACGCTGGACAATCTGCTGGCGCTCTCCTTGAACAAAGGAGATTTCTGGATCCTCGCTGCGATGACGATCTGGGCTCTATATACCGTTTTATTGCGCAAGCGCCCCGACATTCATCCAGCCAGCTTTATCGCCGTCACTTTCTGGATTGGCGCCATCGTCAACATGCCTTTTTTCGCATGGGAACATCTGACCATACGCCAATTGCAGATCACCAACCAATCGCTTGCCGCCATCGGCTACATCTCGGTGTTCCCCAGCATATTGGCCTATCTGTTTTATAACAAAGGCGTCGCTCTTATCGGCGCTGCCAGGGCGGGCATGTTCTTGCACCTGGTGCCATTGTTTGGCTCTGTGCTGGCCATTATTTTCCTTGGAGAACAGCTTTATTTATATCATGCGCTGGGCTTTGGCCTGATATTGGCAGGGGTCACAACCGCGGTCCGCTCCTGATCGCCTGCTTATCTCGCCAGCACTTTTGCAGCCAGATCAAACGGCGGGTTAAACGGGCGCAATTGCAGGGCTGCCGCCGTTGGAATAGAGTTAGCGATAATATGAAAAAAGCCGCGTATGCGAAATTGGTCATGGCTGCCGCTGGCAGTATATTCACATGATACATCATTGTAGGGAAACGCTGCGCGCTCGCCTGTGTAAACGCTCATCAATAAGTGATTATAGCTGGCGATAGGCCCCAGGGAATAAACTCGGCCAGACCCCATTGGCAAGGGACCAATCCCCGTGCACGCTGCGCTATTTTCTTGAGGAAGCCCGTTCACATTGACGCTTGAGACAAATGGAGCACCACCGCCATTGCGCGCCGAAAAATTAATCGACAGATCGAGATAGACAAAGCCATGTTTTTCCAGCCCGGTCAGCTTGTCAACGATTGTCGCCTTGGCTTTTTCATCCATGACCAGCGGTATATCAATCGTGACTTTCGCGATTGCTGCGGGAGATGCAGGGGGAGATGCAGGGGGACTATTTGCGGCATTGAGAGACACTGTAAACAATTGAGCGACAAACAAAACCACGAAAATTTTCTTCAGCATTTAGTGCACCTTACAAACAATAATTGTCCCCCTTTATCTGTAAGGTAGAAAAGTGCCCATAAAAAAGCACTCCTCACAGGCTGTGTTCAACAGGACCAGCAAGGAGTGCCAATTTTCGCAAATATCGCTGGCTTACTCTTCCTTTGGGGCATAATGGGCAAACACTTGCGCCCCGGTCATTTTATTGGTCTCATTTGAGATTTCGTAAAAATCAGGCTGCTCATCAACAAAAATCTGGTTGATCAGATTGAGGCCCGTTTGATCATCGAGCAAACCAACAGACAGCATATATTCGCCTGACTGCAGCAGGCGATAATAAAGATTGGTGCCGCACTTTTTGCAAAAAGCCCGCTCGCCCCAGTCAGAAGACGAAAAGGCGGTAATATGCTCTTTTCCGTTAATCTCAAGATCCGCCCCAACATGTACGACCATCATCGGCCCCGATGTCCAGCGCCGACACATTTCGCAATGGCACATGCCAACGTCATTGTGATCGCCAGTGATCTTCACTTCAACAGATCCACACAAGCATTTCCCGGTTCGTGACATGAGACATCTCCTTAATTGAACAAATGCGCCAGAAGTTCTCATCAGCCTATCAGATGCAGATGCGCCGTCAGCAAAAAAAAGGGCGTTGGAAAAACCAGCGAGCTTTAGATTTGTCTCTTCAAAACCTCAAAGGCAAGTTCTACATCAACGCGAGTTGGCTTTATATCTTCCGCCCTCCTCACTCGGCTATCCCATCGCCATTCATGCCCTAAAAGGGTGCCCCAACCGCCCGGCACAAGAAGCGCATTAACGGGCTAGCGGCTTTAAAACCATTGATCACGTCAGCGACAAAATCAGCTCGCGCTGCTTGTGTGTTCGTTGCCCCATGCATCAAGAAAAAGCTCTTGCGCTTCAGATCCTCAATATGGGGATGCGCGGGATCATATCCGCGCGGTGGCCGCTTCAAGCTTTCTCCGCGCAACTCGTCGAACATGGCGTTGAGCTTTTTATTATTGCGCACACGGCTCCAGCCAGCCTTGTCGCTACTAATGCTTTGCCGGATGCTTTTGATCTGCTTGGAGGCTGGCATCCAGACGCCGCCGCCAAAGCGGATATTGCCCGGCTCCAGATGCACATAAAACCCTGGCGCATGCGCGTCACGACCGTTCATATGGCGAAACTGGATGGCGGCGTTCTCTTTATAGGGACGCTTGTCTTTGGCAAAGCGCACGTCGCGGTAAATACGAAACATGGAGCCGCCATGCTTTTTCGGGTTGGCCAGAAAATACGGCGAGACTTTTTCCAGTGGCTCAGCAATCGTTTCGATAAAATCAAGGATGGGTACAATCACCTCATGGTCATAACGCTGCTTGTTGGCGGCGAACCATTCACGGTCATTATTTTCCTTGATGTCCGTAAAAAACTGGAAGAATTCTGGCCCAAAGCCTGTAAATTTTGTCATGATAGGAGCCTTAGCAGAAAAGCCTAATGTTTGGTTCGCAATCTACCAACTATTCATAGCGATAGCTTTTACGTAAATTTTTGGGCCATTTTCCATAGACATAGAGCAGGCTTTTGCACGGGTTCGACAGACCGGTATTCAGCTCCTTTGGAGCGCGTATTATCTGAACGGGGCCCCTGTCCTTTGTCGGCACAAAGCTTGCGAACAACAAGACGCCAGACGCATCCATGGAGCGAAACCGTAATTTGGCAAATGGCAACGCAAGTGCCGATAATTTGACGTCTGCGATCTTCTCAATACCCGCTTCAACTTTGCTGGTTCTGCCGCTATAGGGGCCAAAATTTTGCATTTTTTCAATGTCAACCTTAGAGGGCAGCCGCTTGGCTACCTCTTTTGCCCCAGCAAATTCAATCACTGTGACAAGGTTCATTTTAAAAACTGAAAAACTTTTGTAGACGCCGAGCAAATCTGGCGAACGCGACCCGACACTCAACCCGATACGCGCGCTATTTTCTGGTCGTTCAGCCGCTTTGATCTGCAAAGGATGCTGGAGCCTGGAAGATTGCCTGGCCCATTCCCAGCCACGCCTCGCAAATGTCTTGTCGAGGAAACCTTTTAGCGAGGTGGCCTCACCGCCAAAATGCGCTGGCAAAGGCTCAAAGTGAAACGAAAACCCTAAAGCGCAGGCACTGGCCGATGATAGATTGGCGATGACATACAGCAAGGCAATAAACGGGAATATAATTTTCCGCAATTCGAACACTCCATATGGAAACTTATTTTTATTGAACCAGATTCAATCTCGCAACGACAGATAAATATAAGCTTCACGCTTATGCCTATTTAATTCAAAGGAGTGGAAAATGATTTACAAGATTTTACTGGCATCTGTTGCCATCGTTATGAGCAGCAGTATCGCCAACGCAATGCCAATAGGCCCAAGCGCTCCACAACTGGGGACATATTTTGGCAAGAACCAGATCCAATTGATCGCCGGACAAAAATACACACGATCAAAAAGACGTAGCAACCGCCGCAATAATAACAAGCTGGCAACATCCAGAGGCGGCGTCAAGGACACTTGTCCTGGAGGAAATAAAGGCTGTATCAAAGACCTCAAAGCCAATTGCGATAAAGCTGGTGGCGGCTTATCAACCGAGCCAGATGGCGGCGTAGATTGCTTCGTCGTTGGCATCCATGACCAATAAACACCAGCTGGGCAATGGAAGGCTTGGAATGTTCCCCCGACATTTCGAGCCTCCAAAAACCCGCCGGGCGGACAGCATACCAGCAAAGAGCATGGAAACCAGAACGGCCATCATTGTCTTTTTGCAGGGTGGGTTAGCGCGTAACGAACACTACGGTTTGCTGGACGCCTTTGCAAACCAGTTCGGATCGAGATTGTCATTCCGCAGTTTTTGATCATCAAACAAGCTCTCGAAGGGTAAATCACCACTGGCGATATGGCGTTTCTTGAACGCCGCTGCATAACGATGGGCAAAGCTTTCTTTTTCGGCGACTGGCTTGCTAAAATACAGATCATTCAGACGTTTTCGTTTGTCGTCATCACTACCAGCAGGCCGTTCAACGCTCTCCAGAAAATGTACATAATGACCGACTTCATGGGGCAAGGTGCGATAGAGTTGCGTATGCCGGATGGCAGACACTGGACTGGAGATATGATGGGCACGTTTATCGGTTTTGATTTTGTGACCGTCTTCGATCAGTTCCTCAAGCTCAAGTGTACTATCCGGGGACAACGACTTACCCCACTGGTGTTGCAAATTAATTGGCTGCGCTTCCAGATGAATTGTTGGACCCTCATATCTCTTGATCGCACTCCAATAAAGCAAACGCCCCCAAACGGGTGAGACTAAGCACTCCTTGCGCGTTGGCTGACGCTGCACAATCATTTTTATGGGTTGAAGATGATCTGCGGGTAGCAATCGTAACACCCGCTCTATGTCGTCTGGCGTGCAGGCATGGGTAAAGCCTTTGTTGGTCGCTTCAACAAGAAAAGTTATCAGATTTCCGCTGATCATTCTGGTGAGTACGACGGGATCTTTGAGCTTCTCATGAAACGCCCGTTCATCTGCCCATGCGCTCGGGATGGTCAGGCTATTGTCCTGCCCGTGCCCCGCTTTGTTGGTGCCAATATTTCGATTGCGCTTCCGGGCGTCAAAACCAGCCCCATGCCCGCGATTTTTGCTCATACCTTCCTTACTAAAAAAGGGCGGGAATTTTCCCCGCCCTTAAATCTGTCTGTGTCACCCCAGCAAAAGCTGGGGTCCATACGCCCTGCCCCATCAATTGAGAGAATGAACTGTCAATTGAGAGACTTTTGGTTATGGATCCCTGCTTTCGCAGGGATGACAAATTTGACGTTAGCTATTCAAGCTCTGATAATAATCCATCAGGATTTGTGCGACTTCTGGGCGCGAGAACTCTTTGGGAGGAGCTTCACCGTTGCCGAGCATTTCGCGAACCGCGGTGCCGGACAAAAGCACAAAGTCTTCTTTCGTGTGATCTTCGACTTCGCGCATCATCACGACCTTGTCGAGTTTCTTCGAGTAAGCGGTATGGTCAGCGGCAAAGATTTCCAGCTCCAACGCACCTTCTGGCACTTCGTCGAAAATTTCCTGTGCGCCAAAGTCGGTGTAATAATCACCAACGCCCGCATGGTCGCGGCCAACGATCAGATGGGTCGCGCCCATATTCTGACGGAACACGGCATGCAGCACGGCTTCACGAGGACCGGCATAAAGCATGTCGAAGCCATAGCCGGTGACCATAGCGCTGTTCTCTGGGAAATAGATGTCGACCATCTTGCGGATCGAGGCATCGCGCACATCTGCTGGAATATCGCCCGCTTTCAGTTTGCCAAGCAGCATGTGAATTACCAGACCATCGGCACCAAGGCGGTCCATGGCCATATGGCAAAGTTCTTCATGAGCGCGATGCATGGGATTACGGGTCTGGAAAGCCACAACCTTGTTCCAGCCACGTGCCTTGATTTCATCACGAATTTCAACGGCGGTTTTATAGGTATCGCCAAAATCGGTTTCAAAATAGGAAGAGTTGAGAACCTGAATTGGACCAGAAAGAGCCACATTGCCAGCGGTCATAAAGGCGGACACACCAGGATGCTCTATATCGGCAGTGCCATAGATTTTCTCGGCAACCGCTACCATTTCGTCGCCGGACAGCTCTTCGACGCCTGTGATGTCCATCACGGCAACAACCGGGTTGCCATCGACGTTTGGATCTTTAAGCGCAATACGATCACCGGCAGCAAGATCGCCTGCGTCCTGCACCATATTGACAACGGGGGTTGGCCAGAACAGGCCACTGGTGGTTTTCATATCCGCGGCCACTGACAAAATGTCTGCCTTGTTCATGTAACCGGTCAACGGGTTGAAATACCCCCCACCCAGCATGACGGCATTGGCGGCTGCAGCCGAGCTGACAGTAATCGATTTGAGACCATTGGCCTCGCTCTGCAGTTTCTCGTTTTCGGCTGGATCAGAGACCAACAGTGGATTGAGTTCATCGGAGCCATGTGGCTTTATCATCGCGTCTTCCTCTAAAGTAACTATCATAATTGCGGGCCCTGATCACGCCAGCAGCCGACAAGATGGTCGGTCATGACAGGTTTAATTAATGTGATGGGCTGCTTTCGTTTATCTATCACAGCGCTTTAATGCAAGCCCCCCCAATGCCGTTAAGGACGCATTATTCCACATATCAGCCCCCTGCAACAAGCTGCACATAGGCGCAAACCCCCGACTTTTTAGGGACATTTATTAGAAAATCAGAAGATTTGAACATTCGAAAATTCATTTTAAAGTATTTTACAAGAGGCATTGCCGCAATGTTTACAAAATCGGTTCGCTATCTTTGCCGCCCAATTTGGTTTGGCTCTTACAGCAAAAATAACAAATCACAGCGAGGTTGGAGACTTTTCATGAGCAGCGCCCGCAGAACATGAACAGTGCCTTACCGCTGTGTTAAAACTTGGTAATAAAAGGCAGTAACATCAAATTATTACCCCAAACAGGTCTAATTACCGGCATTATCTAGCCTCGTTTCTCAGTCAATTCTATAAGCACAGAAGTAACGCCCGCTATTATCTCAAATGCCTTTATGGTCTCTGGGACGGGCAACAGGCAACAAATGACTTGAGACTAGTAAATTTGAGATACCTGGGGGTATTATTATAGTATGGCCGATTTTGAAAATGCCTTGGCAAAAGCCGTTATGAGTTCGCTCAGCGAAGAAGGCGAAATAGAAGCCGTTTGTAAACGGCCACCAGAAATCGAAGCACGGCGTATCGTTGATCTGTTTAACGATATGAACGCAACCAATGGATTTGCCACCGGCGATCTCGTCACCTGGAAACAGGGATTAAAAAATGGCCGCTATCCACAAAAAAACTATCCAGCCATCGTCACGCGGATCTATGACACGCCGATTTCGCGAGCCGATATGGAGTCCGGCTCCAACCATTTTCGCGAACCACTTGATCTGGTTATTCTCGTTGATACTGGCGATGAGGTCAGCGAATTTCATGTCGATAGCCGGCGCTTCAAACCTTATGATGGCCAAATTGACGGGTTTGGTGACTAACTCACATCCCAAATTCAATGCATGCTCTATGATAGAGAAGACGAAACGAAATAACAGCTTTCCCGAGTTACAGGGTGCAAGCTCATAAAAACAATTTATATGCACCTTGGGGCAGCCTCGCAGATTTTTTGAAGTTTTCTGCGAGGCTGTTTTCATTTCCACGACCATTTAAATAATTACCGGAGCGGCTGCTTTTTTCGCTTGTCGCCCTTTTTACGCGTGTCCCCCATGGGAGGCTTCTTGCGTTTTTTGGCAGCCCTCAGCTTTGTAGGCCGTGGTTTGTCATTGGCTGAACCATTGTCCAAAGCTCGTTTGACTTGTGGTTTTGGTCCCAGATCAAATTGACCGCTTAACTCTTTGCCAAGCTGCTCGGCCAACACCCGGCGCTTCACTTCTTCTACGGAGCCGGACTGAAGCTCGCTAAGCTGAAACGGCCCGTAGGACAGACGGATCAAGCGACTGACTTTCATGCCCAAATGCTCCAGAACACGCCGCACTTCTCTGTTTTTACCCTCGGTAATCGACATCATGATCCAGGGATTATTACCCTCGCGCTCCAATTGTGCGGAAATTTCGCCATAGCGCACTCCGTCAATGGTGACGCCGTTTTTAAGGCTATCGAGCTGCTTTTGCGTGACCCTGCCAAAAGCCCGCACCTTGTATCGCCTGCTCCAGCCCGTTGCCGGCAATTCCAAATGACGCGCCAGCCCCCCATCTGTCGTCAACAACATCAAGCCCTCAGTGTTATAATCCAGCCGCCCCACAGAAATGACGCGCGGCAGATGAACCGGCAAAGCGTCAAACACCGTTGGACGCCCTTGTGGGTCCTTGTGAGAGGTGACCCGCCCGCGAGGCTTGTGATAGCGCCATAAACGCACGGGTTCGCTTTGAGGCAATGGCTTGTCATTGACCAATATAGTATCGCTGGCGCTGACGTTGAGCGCGGGGCTTTTTAGCAATTTACCGTTCACCACAACCTTGCCAGCCTCAATTAAGCGCTCGGCATCGCGGCGCGAACAAACGCCCGCCCGCGCAATCACCTTGGCGATACGCATGCCCTCTTTTACTGGTTTTTGTTCCGAAGTTTTTGACAAGAAAGAAGCCCTTAACTTAATATTTGAGCTGCTGCTCAGCTTGTCTTCGCCAGACGGGCATGCTACGCGCATAGCGGCAAAGGGCAAGCCCCTTGCAACCCCATTTTATAGAGGGGTTTGGGGATTGGTCCCCAATGCCAGCTGCAAAGCTGCCTGTCTGGCGAAGACAAGCCACGCAGTGGCTCAACGGTCTATCGAACAGAAAGAGCACAGTGGCAAATCATACACGCACAAGCAACAGCTTTATGGGGCTGGCACTCACACAGGCCAAAGCGGCTGGTACGCGCGGCGAGGTGCCAGTGGGGGCGGTGATCGTTGGGCCCGACAAAACGATCCTTGCGCAAGACGGCAACCGCACGCTGGAGCTCAAAGATCCCAGCGCCCATGCTGAGCTTTTGGTCATTCAAAAAGCGTGTCAACTGATTGGCAGCGAGCGGCTGATTGGCCATGATCTATATGTGACGCTGGAGCCTTGCACCATGTGCGTGGGACTGATCAGCTTTGCGCGCATCCGGCGTCTGTATTTTGGGGCCTATGATCCAAAAAGCGGCGGCGTCGAACAAGGCGCATCCTTTTTCGCCCAAAAAACCTGCCATCATACTCCCGAAACCTATGGCGGCATTGATGAAACCAGCGCTGCAGAGCTACTAACGAAGTTCTTTGCCTCAAAGCGTTAAACCTTGTGATATGGTTCCAAAGGCTGGTCTGTTTTTGTCTGTCAAATCACTGGGAGGCCCTCTTATGCCAGAAAGAAAAGCAACCGGCAGCTGTCTTTGCGGTGAGGTGAGCTATGAGGTGTCGGGTAATCTGGGGATTTTTCAATATTGCCATTGTTCAAGATGCCGCAAAATCACGGGCAGCGCTCATGCCGCCAATATCATCATTGCGCCAGATCATTTTCGCTGGCTCAAAGGCGAAGAACATGTTGGTCGTTATGAAGTCCCACAAGCAAACCACTTCGCGACATCATTTTGCAAAAAATGCGGCTCCTCCCTGCCCTGGATGGCAAAAAGCGGCAAATCCATTGTCATCCCGGCGGGAACGCTGGACGAGCATCCCGGCATCGAGCCCATGCAAAATATCTTTTGTGGCTCAAAAGCTGACTGGTATGTGGACGCCAGCACGCTTTCCCATCACGACAAATTCCCAATCAAAAAGAAATAACCGTATCAACTGGAGCACAAGAACGGTACTTGCCTTCGCCTAAACCTTCTCACTTTGGCTTTCCATGGCCTCTTCAAGCTCGCGCTTGACCTCGTCCTTCAAAGTATCGCATCGGTTCAGCACCTCTTCCATCTTAAAGAAATCAAGCACCTTGAAACGCCCCACTGGCGGCGACAATAAAATATCGGGCTGATGATCATGCAGTTTTTCACGCAGGATCGAACGCATTATGATTTGCGATGTGCCAATCAGCGCCTCCATGGAACCAGGCATGCTTTTGCCATCGCCGCGCGGCTCGCCATTGACATCAATGGCCAGTGAAATATCCACTTTACCGGCAAGGCTCTCATAGGGAAGCGGATTGACGAAACCACCATCGATCAAGATATGTCCATCAATAATAACGGGTTCCAAAAGGGCGGGAAGGGCGGCGCTGGCAGCTATTGCCGGCAACAGCGGGCCGCTTGCGATATCCCTTTGCACCTGTGCATGATAATCCGTGGTGACCGAAATAAACGGGATTTGCAATCCCTCGAAATCATCTGGCAGGTCAGCGGGCAAAAGTTGCCCAAGCACGGCTTCAACATTGAACAGGGCGGGCGAAAACGGGTTCCAAATCTGCGAGCGTGAACCGGGCCATCTGCCGAGCACCTTGCGCATCAAGCTACTCTTTTTATGGAACAAGCTCTCACAATGGGCGCGAATTTGCGCTCCCGACATGCCTGAGGCATAAACCGCACCAAAAATCGCCCCAATACTGGTCCCTGCGATCAATGTTGGCTTGACGCCCATTTCGTCCAGAGCTTCCAGCACCAAAATATGTGCAAGACCTCGCGCGCCGCCACCGCCTAGCGCCAATCCAATGGTTGGGGCGGTTGCTTTGGTTGCTTTGGCCGTTTTTGTTTTATTCTTTTTCTTGTTTTTTTTAGGTTTTTGATCAATCATTTTACCGGACATAAGAGCCTCTCGCGAAAAGTATCGTGGTCAATTTCATTAGTTGGAACACTCGCAACCCGTCAAGAGCTTGAGCGCGCCAGCATCATATAGTTTCTTGTTCCCGCGCAACCGCGCGCCAGCCAATATCCTTGCGATAAAAACCCTGCGGCCAGTCAATTTTTTCAATCGCTGCATAGGCTTTGTCTCGCGCTTGCAACACCGTTTCGCCAAGCGCCGTGATATTGAGCACCCGACCACCGCTCGCCAAAACCCGGCCATCCTCAATTTTGGTGCCAGCGTGGAAAATCATGATATCGGCGTCGCCCGCCGCTTCTTCAAGCCCCTTGATCTCGCTACCGCTTTCATAGGCGCCGGGATAGCCATTTGACGCCATGACCACTGTGACAGCGGGGCGATCATCAAACTCATTGACCAAGCGGTCGAGGCCACCGTTTGAAGACGCGAGCATCACCGGTAAAAGATCAGAGCGCAGGCGGGACATCAAAACCTGACATTCGGGATCGCCAAACCGCACATTATATTCAATCAATTCTGGCCCCTTGCTGGTGATCATCAGTCCGGCAAACAAGACCCCTTTGAACGGCATTCCGTCCGCCTTCATGCCTCTTAAAGTCGGCATGATGATCTCGCTCATGGTGCGTTGACACATCTCGTCGGTCATGATCGGGGCTGGGGAATAAGCACCCATGCCGCCGGTATTTGGCCCAATGTCTCCGTCATAGGCACATTTGTGATCCTGAGCCGTTGGTAGCTCCATCGCATACTCCCCATCACAAATGGCAAAAAAGCTGGCTTCTTCACCAACCAGACATTCTTCAATGACAATGCTTGTTCCTGCCTCTCCAAAACGCCCGTCAAAGCAATCCTGGACAGCTTGTTGGGCTTGCGCTTGGTCATCGGCAATGACCACTCCCTTGCCTGCTGCCAGCCCATCGGCCTTGATGACAATGGGATAGGAACAATCATTCAGGTAATTTTGCGCGCCCTGCGCTTCATCAAAGACTTCATAATCGGCCGTCGGGATATTATATTTGCTACATAATTGCTTGGTGAAGGCTTTTGACCCTTCCAGTTGCGCGGCAGCTTTGGTGGGACCAAAAGCCTTGATGCCCTTGGCTTCAAGACTATCCACCAATCCATCAACGAGGGGCAGTTCTGGCCCCACAACCACCAGCTCGACATTGTTATTCTCGCAAAAACCGATAACTGAGCGGTGATCGGTCACATCAAGATCAACACAGGTGGCGAGTTCCGCGATACCGCCATTGCCCGGCGTACAGTAAATATCCCCAGCCGCCTGGCTACGCGAAAAGGCATAGACCAGCGCATGCTCGCGCCCGCCCGACCCAATTAGTAAAACACCCATTCGACTTTATCCCCGCATTTACCGATTGTGCTGTTGATGAGTTTCTACCTAAAGTCTATCTATAGGGCCAGATAAAACAGGATATAAGTGCAAATGCCCACCGACCGAGCGCCACTCGATAATAACGACAAAGAGAACACAAAAGACAACGGCAATCCGAGCGATGGGGGCAATGTCGCCGAATTTACCGTTTCCGAGCTGTCATTTGCCGTCAAGCGCACGGTGGAGCGCGGTTTTGAGCATGTGCGGGTACGCGGCGAACTAGGACGCATTTCGACACCAGCTTCAGGGCATATCTATCTCGATTTGAAAGATGACAAGGCGGTCATCAACGGGGTGATCTGGAAAGGCAATGCGCAAAAGATGAAAATTCGCCCCGAACAAGGGCTGGAAGTCATCGCCACAGGAAAACTCACAACGTTCCCCGGGCAGAGCAAATATCAAATCATCATCGAGAGTATCGAGCCTGCCGGGGTCGGCGCTTTGATGCAATTGCTCGAACAGCTCAAGAAAAAGCTGGAGGCGGAGGGACTGTTCGCCGATGAGCGCAAAAAGCAGCGCCCCTTTTTACCCCGGACCATCGGTATCATCACCTCCCCCACTGGCGCCGTTATTCGCGACATGATGCACGGCTTTACCGAGCGCTTTCCCTCCCATGTTATTGTCTGGCCGGTGCGCGTGCAAGGCAAGACCAGCGGCGAGGAAGTCGCCACAGCCATTCGCGGTTTTAACGCACTTGAGGAAAACGGCCCTGTGCCCAAACCAGATGTGCTGATCGTGGCGCGCGGCGGTGGCTCGCTGGAAGATTTATGGGGCTTTAACGAAGAGGTGGTGGCGCGCGCCGCCGCCAATAGCAATATCCCGCTCATATCTGCGGTTGGCCATGAAACCGATTGGAGCGTGCTTGATCTCGTCGCAGATTTTCGGGCGCCCACCCCCACTAAAGCCGCCGAATGGGCCGTGCCCAAATATTCCGAACTGATCGAGCGGCTCGGCGAGTTGCAGCATCGGCTCAATCTTGCCAATCGGCGCGCGCTGGAAGCACGCCGCAATCGTCTGCTGGCGGCAGCACGCGGTCTGCCCCGACTGGCGGATCTTCTGGCCTTGCCGCGCCAACGCGTTGACGAAATGAGCCGCCGCCTGTCTGGCAGCTTGATGCAATTGGTCCGTGAAAAACGCTCAAAGCTTGAGCGCCGCCCCCTGTCGGCCAATATGTTGATGATGCGCCAGCGTCAGGGATTTGAGCGACTTCATATGTTGAGCGAGCGGCACAATCGCAGCTTCAAGGCCCTCATTGAGCGCAAACGCTTT
>JAJRQA010000260.1 GCA_024280475.1 Alphaproteobacteria bacterium | reverse complement strand
TCTCACGGCTATTCGCGCTAACGCGCGGCCTTCGATGGAGCGGCCTGTCCGGCCGTCGCCCGGTCGGGCTCTGGTGGCGGCGAGCTGTCGTTGGTAAAGTCATGAGTGTTGTTCACTCCAGCGGCACCATTCCTTTTATATCTCACGGCTATTCGCGCAAACGCGGACCTTGGTCTATGGCTGTCTTACCGCTTGGCTGTTTGAGGACGATGGAGCGGCCTGTTCGGCCGTCGCCCGGTCGGGCTATGTCGGGAGTGCTACGCTCCTATATGCGCTCCTCGCGACGACAATACTGTCATAGAACTAACACTCGTTTCCTTTCTTCAATTGCCGTAAACCATAATAACATACGAAAATACGTTGATTCACCATCAATATCTATAAATATAACACAGCGTCTTTTCGCCACATACCATAATTACTTCAATATTGTGTACGAATACCACACCACACAAACAATACAAATCTGACTTATTCTTGCCAAGTTCAATGGACAAATATCAGGGCATAAAGATGCAATGCAAGCGTCTGCAGATTCGCTTGCAACAGTTAGATTTATGGGGGTTAAATGAAAAAGATTTTCTCAGTTTTTGCGATGGCATTTGTGCTGCCGCTTTGTTCAGCATCTGCGTCTGACGACAATTTTACCCATGAGGCGCTGAATAAATCCAGAGACGTCAATACCGGTATTTTTGCCGGGTCCTGGCAGACCACAACAACAAGAGCTCAATCCAGCAAGCTGACGCGAAGCAAGCCCCATTCTTTGGGAAAAAGAGTAAAAAATATTGCCGCCCTGCGCGCCGAGGCCATGCAAATCAGCATGCAACATCTGCCGCGCCTTCGCCCCTATGCCAGCAACTATCCCCGCATGGTGCAGGTTGTGCGGGCCTATTGGCGCAAACACGCGGCAAATCCCAGCGCTGCACGCCTGACCAACATGATCATGCAACATGTGCAGGAAAAATACCGCTATTTTATCCGTCCCAAATTGCGCAACGGCATCAATAAAGGCATCCGGGTCCTGAAGCGCAATATGCGCAGGTCCTGACGCCCCCATCAAACGGCGTTACTTACGCCGCAGGACATAAAGACAAGCGGCCGCTGCAAATAACAGCATGTCGGGGTTTTTCTTGGGGGGGCGCCACAGCACCGGTAGCCCTGGAATATAGAGCATGATCAGGCCAAACAATATATAGCCCATCAAAAAAATCGCAGACAGTCCTACCAGGCGCTCAAGTATATAGGTCGCCTTGCTAACAAACAGGTCAGGCCAGCGTTTGATTTTGTTTATGCTTAGATCTATTTTCATTTGCGTCATGATCTCCCTTGAATCGATAGAATACCAATTTTGGCAGATACACGCGCCCGACTATTCTCACACAACCTGACCTTAAGGCTAGAACAACTTACCGATTCCGGCAATACCGGTGATTGTGGCCCTAACACAACAAAGCCCCTCCCCCTTAAACAAGAGGAGGGGCTGTTATTTTTGCTGTACGTCTTTGCTAGCGGCGCCGACGCCTGTAGTCGTCATCATCCTCGTTATCATCGCCCCAGATGACGGTGAATTCGATGCGGCGGTTACGGGCCTTGTCACGCTCGGTTTCTTCATAGCGCATCAAGGGTTGATCTTCGCCATAGCCAAAAGCGGTCATGCGGCGCAGCGAGATACCTTCCTGAGCAAGGAAACCAGCAACCGTTTTGGCGCGGCGGCGCGACAGATCGAGATTATATTCTCGTGAACCATCGCTGTCAGTGTGTCCCGAGATCTCGATACGTGAAGACGGGCAGCGATTCATGACACGTGACAAACGCTCCAGCAAATTATAACTGCCACGCCGCAAGGAGGCGCTGGCAACATCAAAATGGATGCGGTTGCGATGAACAAGCGTGTCCAGATAACTTTGGCAGGTCTCAGGGTCAATCTGCTCGGTGCCACTGATCTGCTCCTCGTCAATCTCTTCATATTCATATTGAACGGGAGGTGCTCTGGTCACAGGCGGACGGCAAAAACCTGTGCGGCGGCGTTTCCTGATTTCGGCGAAGCGATTAATCCGCATGCGAAACTTTTGTCCACGGCGACAGGCCTCCACGCCATACCCCGGCAATCGGCGATCAAAAAAGTCGATCTCACGATATCCACGGCGGCGCAAAATCTCTTTGACTTCACGCGGTTCAAAGCCCCTTTGCGCGCGTTGCACACGGCAGCGGCCAATATTGGTTTTCCTGTTGACGCGGCCAAATCGATTGAGGCGCAACTCGAATTTTCGATCATGGCGGCAGGCTTCCACCACATAGATCGGTAATTGGTGATCCGTAAACAAAATACGCGTAAAGCCGCGGGTTTGCAGAACCTTGCGGATTTGTGGGGGACGTAACCCCTTATTGGCGACCTGGCAGCGACCGATGCGATTACGCTTGCGGATCCAGCCGCTGGCATCAATGCGCAATTCCATACGGCGACCTTTTTTACAGGCACGCACCACATAGGTTGGCAGGCGTCGATCGGTGAAGGTGATCTGGTTAAAACCACGGCGCTGTAGCAGCTTGCGAATTTCAGGGGGACGCTTGCGATTGTCAATGACGCGCTCATTGCGGCGGGGACGATCAATGCGCCTGGGGCGATCAACACGTCTGGGGCGAACACGATCTTTCCTGTTAATTTCAAAACCACAGCGCCCAGCACGGGTCTTCTTGTTGATGGCAGCCCAGCGGTTCATGCGCAAACGAAACCGCTTGTTGCCCTTGCAGGCAGTCACGACATAAACGGGCAGGTCACGATCCAGAAAACGGATTTCCTCAAAACCGCGCGCCCGCAATTCCTTGCGTACCTGGGGCGGGCTGAGACCGCCAGCCGGGGCACGGCGCGGCTGTACGCGCGGCGGGCGCACTTGCACACGCGGCGGCACCGGCCTTGCATTGCCGCCGCCATCACAGCGACCAATGCGATTGCGCGCAACGACATTTCCGCGACGATGGATCCGCAATTGGAAGCGCTTGCCATTTTTACATGTCCGGACCGTATAGCCCGGAGGGTTTTGATTGATAATAGTAATTTTGGAAAAGCCGCGATTTCGCAGCTGGCGTCTGAGCTGCTTTGGCGTTACGCCAAGCGGTTTTACCACCCGGGGCACAGCCCGAGGGGCTGGACGTGGCTTAGCGATGCATCTTCCACGGCGCACATTTTTAAGGATTTTCCCATCTCTGCGGATCTTTACCCGATAGCGATAATCGCCCTTACAAGCGGTGACTATACTATTCTTGCCACCTTGCCTTTTGACAATGATCTTGTCATATCCACCACGGAGCAATGCGTTCTTGATGGCTGGTGGTAACAAGCGAGCTTGCACTTTTTGGACCCGCGGCTCGACGCCTTGCAACATGGCTTGCCCACTGCCGCCCAAAACCGGAAAAGCCGCAACAGGGGACGCGCTGACAATAGCGAGAACGACACCTGTCGCCCCCAGGATCGTTAAGCCATTGACATATCGAGACAACATTAATCAAAACTCCTCATACCAACACAATATCGAGCCAATATAACATAGAAATATCGATATGAACCAGAACTGAATAGGACGTTTACAAATCAAATGAATACACCCACTTGCATATCATGCAAGTGGGTGTATTCGACTTCGCTGGTTGGCGAGAGCTTTTTGGAAAGTTCCTGGAGCGGAGACGGCAACCCAGCCTCCGCACTTCGTTATTTCGTAAAGACCAAGCGCAGGGTGACCGGAGAACTCCGGGCAATGCTTGGCAGCTTGGCAACTTCCATGAGCTTTGAAATGCCGTCATTAATGCCGGCATAGGCTGTCGACAACATAATCATGTCATCGGTAGTGACCATGATTTTGCGATCAGAAAACTTGGCCACAAACATGGTGGTTTTAATGGCAATGGCTTTGCCATTGAGGGTCAGTGTGCCGTTGACCGCCACTGTTTTGGTCTCCCCCGCTTTCAAACCGGCCAGGTCCTTGGCATCCACTTTCGCGCTCAGTGTCGCCTTGGCTTTGGCGGCATCAAACACCCATTTGATCATACGTTCGTTGCGGATTGGAATTTTTGTATGCACGCTTGCCAGATCGATCTCAACGAAGACCATGCCATCGGCAGCAATTTTTCCAGACAGGCTTTTGAAATGATGAATTTCGCCAATTTTGCCCTTTTTGATCGACCCAAAGGCAACTTTTGATTCCCCTGCCGACAAAGTCCAGCCCGCTTTCGAGTGACCCGCCGCCATGACGGGAGACACCATCCAGCAAAGAGCCAGAACTGCGCCAATGATTTTCGTTATTTTTGACATTATTTTCTCCTTGAGTACCGTTGAGCTACAATTTGATAACACCCCCGCAACGCCATTCTTCCTTGTTGACGAAAATTTTCCTATACTGAGCAAATAAAGCCCCAGTTTCGATGCGGGACCTTGAGGAGACCGAGCTGCCATGACGCACAAGCCGGAAACCAAAGCGCTTGGCACCCACCGTCCCGGCAACAGGTTTCGCAAAGAGCTCGTTGATTGCCTGCCGGCATTGAGGCGATTTTCGATCATTTTGTGCCGTGATCAGCCCGCCTGTGATGATCTTGTACAAGCAACCTGCGAGCGCGCCCTTGCTCGCTGGCAACAATTTCAGGACGGCACCCGCTTGCAAAGCTGGCTGTTTTCAATCATGCATTCGATCTGGAAAAACAAGCTGCGGCGCAACCACAATCAACGCAACGCCCATGATAAATTACGCCATGACGTTCATTTTACTGATGGCGAGCGAGAGGTCTTTGGGAAGATTGAGCTTTCTGAGGTGTTATCAGCATTACGAGGCATTTCTCTCGATCAGGCCGCCGCCATTACTCTGGTCAGTCTTGATGGACTGTCTTATCGTGAAGCCGCCCTTATATTGGACATTCCGCAAGGAACGCTGGAATCGCGTATTGCCCGGGGACGAATAGCGCTTGGCAAGCAACTTGAAAGCAAGACCAGTATCAACAAACAGGAACAGCAAAATTCACAATACAGCCCCAAAAAGACAACCCTAAAAACAAGCTTGAGCGCGCCTCGCGGAGATCAACATGAAACTAAACGATGAGCTGTTGCTAAAATATGCTGATGGGTCGCTTACCAGCGAGCTTGAAGCACAGCTTGAACAGGCACTGCAACAAGACCCGGTTGCCAGCGAACGCTTGCGCTTTATGAAGCTCAGTGGAGCAGCGCTTGACGCCGAGGCCAATCAGCTGCAAAAACCGTCAGAAATGGCGGGGCTGGTCAACGCCATCCTGGTCGGCGATCTTGATGCAGGCGATCTGGATCCCCGCTCCTCAAGCAATCCCGACAAGCTCCCCCCCGTCCATAAGCAGCAAAATGCTCGCCAGCCGAGATGGTCCGGTTGGCAAATCGCCGCTTCCATGGCGCTTTTGGTGTTTGGACTGGGCACGGGTTATTTTGCCCGGGACCTTGGTTTCAACGACAGGGCTGACCAGCAAGCCAACCCCGTCTGGCTGGTACGTGTGGTGGATTATCACACGCTCTATGTCCGCGAAACGGTGACCGCCGGGCCCGCCAATATGCCTAATAAAGCAGATCTGCAAAGCCGCTTTGCCGCTATATTGGGACAATCCGTAACCATCCCCGACCTTGGAGCCGAGCAGCTCGAATTCCGGCGCGGTCAATATCTGAAATTTGAGGACAGCCCGATCATTCAGCTGGCCTATTTGCCAAAAGACACCGGCAAGCCCATCGCCCTTTGCTTCAAAACTGCCGAGGGACCGGACAAAAAACCAACCTATAGCCAGATCAGTGGTCTTGGCGTCATGCGCTGGCATCAATACGGGCTGGACTATGTGCTGGTGGGAGACCTGCCGGAACAACGCCTGCGCGCCGCCGCCATGAATGCACTGGCGCAGATTGGCCAAGGCAAAAGCACATAGGCCATAAACTCATAAACAGTCCTGGACTGAGTTGGCCTGGTTTTATCTGTTTGACGCGTGGCCGCATCATCGACAATGACCATGTTCACAATTCCGATAGGCTGTTCCCTGATGTCAAAGCGCCCTCTGCGGCAATACTAATCTCCTAAAAGATTTTGATATTCATATAAACTGATATAAACTATGCGGCTATGGCAAGTTTATCCACCAGTACCGAGCCCGGCCACACCGAGGTCAAAAACACCACATGCTATATGTGCGCTTGCCGCTGCGGCATCCGCGTGACTCTCAAAGACGGAGAAATCCGCTATATTGAGGGCAATCCCGACCACCCGCTCAATAAGGGCGTGATCTGCGCCAAGGGGTCCTCGGGGATCATGAAGCAATATTCCCCGGCCCGCCTCACCAAGCCTTTGCGCCGCAAAGCTGGATCAGAGCGCGGCGCGGGTGAATTTGAAGCGATCAGCTGGGATGAAGCCTTTGACATTCTGGCAGACCGGCTTGGCCATTTGCGCGACACCGCTCCAGAAAAATTTGCCCTGTTCACCGGGCGCGACCAGATGCAAGCGCTGACCGGTACCTTTGCCAAGAATTTCGGCACCCCCAACTATGCCGCTCATGGCGGGTTTTGCTCGGTCAATATGGCCGCTGGCATGATCTATACCATTGGCGGCTCGTTCTGGGAATTTGGTGGTCCGGATCTGGAGCGCGCCAAGCTGTTCATTATGATCGGCACCGCCGAAGACCATCATTCCAACCCCATGAAGATGGAGCTGGCCGCCTATAAACGCCGCGGCGGGCGGTTCATTGCCATTAATCCCATCCGCTCGGGCTATGCAGCCATTGCCGACGAATGGGTGCCCATCAAGCCCGGCACCGATGGGGCATTATTGCTGGCCATCATCAATGAAATCATCCGCCTTGGGCTTTATGATCGCGATTTTCTGGTCAATTACACCAATGCCCCCGAACTCGTCAATCAAGACGAAGACAGCAATGATTTTGGCATGTTCATGCGCTTCGACATGCCTATTGAAGAGGGCTGCTTTGACCCCCAGAACAAGCTTTGGTGGGACCGCGATGTTGACAAGGAAGTCTCCAACAAAACCCCGGGGGTCGAGCCGTTTTTGATGGGGCGCTATGAGCTTGAAGACGGCACCCCTGTCGCGACTGCATTCGAGCTGCTCAAGGAACGTGTGGAACCATATACGCCCGAATGGGCCGCAGATATTACCGGTATTCCTGTAAAGACCATCAAGCGCCTTGCTCATGAAATGGGCATCACGGCCCGTGACCAGAAAATCGAATTGCCGATCAGCTGGATTGACGCCTGGGATGAAGAGCATGACACGGTTATCGGCAATCCCGTGGCCTTTCACGCCATGCGTGGCCTCGCCGCTCATAGCAATGGCTTTCACACCATCCGCTCTTTGTCGATCCTTATGAGCATTTTGGGTACCATTGATCGCCCCGGTGGCTTTCGCCATAGAACACCGTTTCCTCGTCCCATTCCCCCCTGCCCCAAAACGGCCAATAGCTGGGATGACATCAAGCCCGGCAAACCGCTCAACGGCGTGCCGCTTGGCTGGCCAGCTGAACCAGAAGATCTGATGGTCGATGATGAAGGGGAACCCATTCGCCTCGACAAGGCCTTTTCGTGGGAGCATCCCCTGTCGGTCCACGGCATGATGCACAACGCCATCACCAATGCGTGGCGCGGCGATCCCTATCCCATCGACACCATGATGCTGTTCATGGCCAATATGGCCTGGAACTCGTCCATGAACACGATGGGCGTGCGGGACATGCTCACCGACAAAGACGATAATGGCGACTATAAAATTCCTTTCCTCGTGGTTTGCGACGCCTTCCAGTCAGAGACCGTGGCCTTTGCCGATCTGGTACTCCCCGATACCACCTATCTGGAGCGCCATGACGTCATGTCGATCCTTGATCGCCCAATTTCGGATTTTGAAGGCCCCATCGATAGCGTACGTATTCCCGTCTTGCCGCCAAAAGGAGAGTGCAAGCCATTTCAAGAAGTGCTCATTGAACTGGGCTCGCGCCTCAAACTGCCGGCCTTCACCAATGATGATGGGTCCCGCAAATATAAGAACTATCCCGATTTCATCGTCAATTTCGAAACCGAACCAGGTTCTGGCATCGGCTTCTTGTCGGGCTGGCGCGGTACGCTTGGCGAAAAGTCCATTCGCGGCGAACCAAATCCACGCCAGTGGGAAATGTACGAAAAGAACAATTGTGTGTTCCAACACAAGCTGCCGCGCTCGTATCAATATATGCGCAACTGGAACAAGGGCTATTTGTACTGGGCCAAGAATAATGGCCTGACCCGTTATGCCGAACCTATCAATGTGCATATCTATTCAGAGCATTTACAAAAATTCCGCTTGGCCGCCCAAGGCAAACGAGATGGCCGCCAACCGCCAAAACGGCTGCGCAAACGCGTCGAAACATTTTTCGACCCGCTGCCATTTTATCATGAGCCGCTGGAAGTGCAGATGAGCGATACCACCAAATATCCTTTGAACGCGATAACCCAGCGCCCCATGGCCATGTATCATAGCTGGGACAGCCAAAACGCCTGGCTGCGACAGATCCATGCTCATAATTATCTGCATATCAATCCGCTGCTGGCCGTCAAACACAATATCGAGGACGGCGACTGGGTGTGGCTTGAAAGCCCTACCGGCAAGATCAAATGCATCGTGCAACTGTCAGAAGCCGTTGAACCTGGCACGGTGTGGACCTGGAACGCCATTGGCAAAGCATCTGGAGCCTGGGGTCTGTCTGACAAGGCCAACGAATCCAATAAGGGCTTTTTGCTCAACCATCTCATCTCCGAAGAATTGCCACCCAACGCTTGCGGCCCTCATATCTCCAACTCCGATCCGGTCACCGGACAGGCTGGCTGGTTCGATGTGCGCGTGCGCATCCGCAAGGCCGACCCGGACGAAGATCAGCAAAGCTGGCCACAGTTTGAACCACTAAAACCCTTCCCCGGCATGGAGCAGCTGTCGCGCGGCAAATGGCAGGCCTATGTCAATGGTCTGGGCGGCAAGTTCAACGCGCTCGGCCAGTTTATCAAAAAGCGCAAGTCCAACAGCGCAGGAGACAAGTCATGACCCAGCTAGCCCTCGTCATCGATCTTAATACCTGCGTTGGCTGCTCGGCCTGTGTGACCTCTTGCAAGGAGTGGAACACGTCTGGCGAAGCGGGTCCCATGACTGACATGATGCCCTATGGCGAAGACCCGACCGGCACTTTTTTTAACCGCGTCCAGACCTTTGAAGTTGGCACCTATCCCAACACACAAACCGTGCATTTTCCCAAAAGCTGTCTGCATTGCGAAGAACCGCCCTGCGTCCCCGTCTGCCCCACCGGCGCCAGCTACAAACGAGAAGAAGACGGTATTGTGCTGGTCGATTATGACAAATGCATCGGCTGCAAATATTGCTCATGGGCCTGCCCTTATGGTGCCCGCGAAATCGACGAAAAACAAAAGGTCATGAAGAAATGCACCTTGTGTGTTGATCGCATCTATGACCAGACCCTGCCCGAACCAGAACGCAAACCGGCCTGCGTGCTGGCATGCCCGGCCGACGCGCGTATCTTTGGCGATGTCCATGATCCCCAGTCAGAGGTCTCGGTGCTGATCCGCGAGCAAGGCGGTTACGCACTAATGCCCGAATGGGGCACCAAACCAGCCAACCATTATCTGCCGCGCCGCAAACAGGAAATGCACATTCATGCAGACGAACTGGAGCGCGCCGACAACCCGCTGTCCAAGGAAGATCTCAAAATCGACGACAAAGACATCACCTCGGTCGATGGCTTTGGCGGCTGGTAATAGGAGCGACGCGACATGCATCCTGCATTCTCGGTAATTTTTCTAACGACCCTGATCGGCATAGGTCAAGGCTTGTTCCTGGCACTGTTCACCGGTCAGCTCTATGCGTTGGCGCAGCTAGTGCCACTACAAGATAGCAAGACTTTCTACGCCCACGGCTCGGCGCTGGCGCTGGCCTTTTTGATCGCTGGCCTGATCGCCTCGTTCTTTCATCTTGGACGCCCCGAACGTGCGTGGCGCTCGGCCACCAAATGGCGCACCAGCTGGCTGGCCCGCGAGGTCATTGTGCTGCCCGCCGCCATGGGACTGATCGCCATGTATGGAGCCGCGCACTATATGGCTTTCACAAAACCGCTATTCACTGTGTCGGGCGTATTGCCCGTTGACCTCACCTTGCTGATTGGCCTTGCCGCAACTGGCGCCACCTTTGCCCTGTTTGTCTGCACCGGCATGATCTATGCGAGTATCCGTTTTATCCGCGAATGGGCAACGCCGCTGACGATCTTTAACTTCATCTTCATGGGCGGTGCCTCTGGCTTTGTGCTGGCCACGTTGTTCTCGCTGTTCGAAGCGCCAGAGCTTGTTGCCCTGTTTGGTTTCTGGGCCATCATATTGACCCTCGCCGCGCTTATCACCCGCTCTATGTCTCTTTGGCGCAATGCCAACGGCACCCCAAAATCGACTATTCAGTCAGCGATTGGTGTGCGTCATCCAAAGATTGTACAAACGGCAACCGGTGCCATGGGCGGCTCATTCAACACCAAAGAGTTTCGCTCCGGCTCAACGCAGACACGAGTGCGTCAGGCAAAATATCTGTTTATATTGCTGGTATTCATCGCCCCCCTCGCCCTGCTGGTGCTAGCACTCACCTCTGCCGCGTCCTCTCTTTCCTGGCCCCTTCTGGTCCTGGCCTTCATCATCCAATATGCAGGATTGCTGCTGGAGCGCTGGACCTTCTTTGCCGACGCCACCCACCCGCAAAATCTCTATTATCAGAGCATGTAGGTCATGGACCCGATCATCCATTTCTGATAAGTTTTGCTGCACAAAACGCTGCAACCAGTCGAGGGAAGTTTTCATGCAATATCTGCACACCATGATCCGCGTCGCCGACCTCGATGCCTCGCTGGATTTTTACTGCCATAAATTGGGAATGGTAGAAATTCGCCGCCGCGACAGCGAAAAAGGACGTTTCACGCTGGTATTTCTGGCCGCCGGTGGCGACGAGACGCGAGCTCAACAAGATGATAGCCCCTGCCTCGAGCTGACCCATAACTGGGACCCAGAGGACTATAACGGCGGTCGCAATTTTGGTCATCTGGCGTACCGTGTCGACAATATTTACGAGACTTGCCAAAAACTGATGGACGCTGGCGTCACCATCAATCGCCCGCCCCGCGATGGCTATATGGCCTTCATCCGCTCCCCCGACGGCATTTCTATTGAACTACTGCAAACGGGCGACAAGCTGGCCCCAGCCGAACCCTGGGCTTCCATGGAAAACACCGGCAGCTGGTAAGTGCAAAGTTACAGCAGCCTTGTATTCACTTCCATTCAACATTAAAAATTAAACACTCAACACTGCTGCAAAGCAGCTCGCGGGTGTAGCTCAATGGTAGAGCAGCAGCTTCCCAAGCTGAATACGAGGGTTCGATTCCCTTCACCCGCTCCAATGTTCGCATATCCATATTGTGTTCTCGCTGTTTTTCCACGTACAAAGCTATCAATTGAAGAAAAAACTATTTTTTCCAAGTTGTCACAGCCAGTTATTTTTTTTATAAAAAGCAAAACAGATTGCGCGGTCACTTAAACAAGTGCCTCTTTAAGAATAGGCGCACCGTTTTTATCATTTTTCGGGGCAAGCCAGACTGCCCGTTTATTTGTACTTTGGGGGAGCCATGAATGTAGCCGGCACCGCGACCATTGAAGCGTCCATATTCGAGGGGTTCCGCGAAACGATCCGCTTCTTGGTCAGTGAATCAAAATTTCAGGACGCTTACCGAACCCAACTGGATTTTGCCAAGCAACTGGCACCAGAATTTATTCATCAAGTGCTTCTTCTTTCTGGGCGTCACGCCAAATATCGTGGGGAAATTCGCTCTGGATTAACGCCAAGCGAAGAAGAACAGCTGATTTTCAAGCACATGCTTGAGCTCACCGATGAAATATTCGAGGCTTCCGAGATCAAATCGGAATTCATGATCGATGCTTCGCAAGGGGACGCGGCAGGGGCCATGATGGCGTTGGAAAACCTGGAGACCGCGCACGTCGATCAACAACAATCACAACAACATCCCCCCTGCATCTGGTGCCTACCTCCACCTCAACTCCTGCCCCAGCTACCACTCCAGAACACCCCCCAACCGCTGAGCAAAGTCCTGTCGGCACAAATAATATTGCGCGCAGTTCGATGGCTGACCTGCGGCGCGAATACTGGCATCGCTTTCGCAAGATGCGGGGAGACGACGAAACCATTACTTTCAAGGCGCAGGGCATTACTCGCTGTCACTACAAATCAAAATTCATGCTCCACCCCATTTCGTTTGATCTGAATGTCGGCCAGATCACCGGCGTGGTTGGGCGCAATGCCAGCGGTAAGACAACACTTTTACGCATTATTATGGGAGAGCTGGCGCAAAAAGACGGCGTGGTTTCCTATCCTTTACTCACTCGTACCGGCAAAGGCTGGGGGCATATCAAAAACCAGATTTCATTTGTGCCCCAATTACCAGAGCCCTGGCAGGGATTGTTGCGACACAATCTCAACTATATCGCTTCTTCCGCCGGATTTCGAGGACAACGAAACAAGGAAATCGTTGACTGGCACATGGAGCGCTTTGGTCTGTCTGGCTATGAAGATGCCAAATGGGGAGAGATATCGGCCGGTTTTAAAATTCGCTTTGAGCTGGTGCGCGCCCTGCTGGCGCAGCCTCGTATTCTGGTTCTCGATGAACCGCTGGCCTATCTGGATGTGCAAAGCCGGCAGGAATTTCTCCAAAACCTCGAAGTCATCGCGTCCTCACTTGAGCGCCCCGTCTCGGTGATTGTCACTTCACAACATTTGCATGAAATAGAAACGGTCGCTGACCAAATGATTTTCCTCGATAATGGGCAATGCCGCTATTGCGGTGCCACCTCATCGCTTGGAGAAAATGCGGAGCAAACCGTATTGCAATTTGATCTCAAATGCTCTCAAGCAGTGATAAGGGAAGTCGTCGCAAGCTTGCATCCGGTTTCCATAAACCCGACCACGGGTGGCTATATCATCACCTTTAATGGCGACCTGGAACGCGCAAAAATCCTCAACACTCTGATGGCGCGGTTTGGCGAAGAACTGACCGGTTTCCGGGATATCACACGGTCCCTTCGTGCCATGTTTGAAGAGGATGAGGAGCCATCCACAAATATTGAAGAAGGTTCAGATACCGGGCAACAAGGAGGGGGAAATGGGGATCACTAGATTCTTCCGCTCCCTGATTTACGGGTTTCAAGGCTGGACATCGGCCAACTACCCGGTGTTGTGGCGGGTCAAATTTGAAATCCCTTTCTTGGCCATCTTGTTGCTCACCCTGTTTGCTTTTGGCCAGCCCGCAATTGCCTCGTTTTTGGATGGTTACGGTACCGGACTTCGAAAATTAGTCATGCCCATCGTCATGGTTTTACTCACATTTTCCTTGATGCTATTGGTCTTTCGCTGGGTTGTCAGTCAATTTAAGTGCCTCAATTCTGGCAAACACCTTGTCGACCGACGGCCCCATTTTTGGGAGCTGCTACTCGCGATAGTGCTGTTTTCAATCGTGTTCGAGCTGCCCTATTATCAGATAAATAAGGGCCAATATGTCAGTTTTTTCACCGCCTTTGATCAGCTGTCTGTCGTGAAAACAAGTTACACTGAAACGCCGCTTTATTTGCGATTTCTCTGGATCGTATCGGGGCTGATTTTTGTGCTGATCTGGAAACAGATCAACCTGAAAGCAGCTTTTCTCTCCATCCCTGCCGGTATATTTATCCTGGGACTCGAATTACTCGCGTTCATCCCATTAGTCGCGATCCGCAATGCATTTAATAACGATATTCAAGCTCTCCCGCAACTCGCTGAACAGGCCATCGCTTTGATTACGCTCATTGTTAGCTTATTGATCATTCTAGCACCGGTTTGGTTCGTTTTTTTCAAGACGATTGAGACAAGGACAAAGCTTAGAACCTACCTGCTCGCCCCCGGTCTGCTCTGGTATGCCGCCGCTAACGGAGGGCTGGCTGGTGCTCTTATCGCTCAAACTTTATTAAGATTGGAACTGCTGGATCAGATGATCATCACCAGTCTGCTGGCTATATTTGCCCTTGACCTGACCATGCGGGTATTTTCCAAATATATGCTGTTACCGGAGCCGCAAGGGGTGCAAAAAAAATCTCGACAGCGCAAACCCTTGTTCTATCGCTTGCAAAGCTGGACCTCATCGAACCGGCCCTTATTGTGGCGCCGTAGATTTGAAATACCGGTTTTGATTATATTATCCTATCTCTTCCTCGCTCTTTTCCTCTTATTTTTTATTATGGGAAGTGACCGAACCGGTACCGGCTTGCTCAGCGAATTGAATGCCGACGCGAAGCTCATCGTTTCCTTGTTTGTCTTGGCGTCAATGGTGCCGATATTACGGTGGTTGTTTCAAACCAATAATGTTCTCAGCGGTCCGGTGCATGCGAATATCAATGAAGTGAAGTTTATCGAATATCTTGCCTGGCTCGCCCTGTTTATATTGGTCATGATGTTGTTGGTGGATCTTTCATACAATAATTCCTCGTTTAATTTTAAGACTACCTCATTCAAATCGAGCGGAATTTCGATTTCTTTTTTACTGTTGGGCTTTTGCGCGGCAGTAATTTTGACTTGGAAACAGTTCGGGTTTTTGAGCTCATTGAGCGCCGGCATCTATGTCCTCACAGTCGCTACCGCATGTGCTCTCATTGCCATTTTTTTGACAGGTGATACAGCAAACCTTAGCCAACAAATTATTATTGTTGCTGCGGCTTTTATACCAACAATTTTGATGATCATATTGGAAATGAAATATCGTATCTTTCGCAAGTTTGGCTGGCATATTCCCTGGTCTTTTTTATATTCTGCCTTGATCTGGCATGCCTTTGGCGTGGGGTCGGTGTTGGTTCTGATGGCGATAAATAACAAAGATATAGGTCGTTCACTATTGGCGATTGCGGCTTTCCTGTTCCTGTTTGAGGCGAGCACAAACATCGTCAATCGCATACGTATTTTGCCAGAGCGGCAATAGGGAAAGACCATGTCTGATTTTGATCACTTGCTCACGTCCGCACTCAGCAAGCCTGAACGACCGCTTCTATCGAGCCTGATAGATACCATATTGGTGTTTATCGCACCCCTCGACAATGCCTGCAAAAAGACGGTGCAAATGGATCTGATTTTGCAGAAAAGCGCCCTTGCGCGCCTGTCCCACGCAACGGGTCTGGGGCTATCATCAGAGGACGAAGAAAAACCGGCCCTTTTCAAGGTCAAAGCTGGTATCACGCAGATCGCCGCAGACCTCCCCCAGATGCTCGACACCAACCAGCACGCGGCGCTCAAAACAAAGATTGCCCAGTTGATCGAGGCACACAATAGTGCCAAGCAAGCCCCGATAGTCTTGCCTGACACTCCCTTTGATGTGTTCTTGAGTTATACCCGTCACGATAAAAGCCTCATGCTCGCGCTGGTTGACCGATTGAGCCATCTGGGCATCAGCGTCTGGAATGATGAGGCGATCCCCGGGGGAGCCCGGTTTGAAACGCTAATCAACCATCATATTGATCTGGCAAAAGCCGTCATCGTACTGTGGACCCGCAACTCGATATTATCTGATTGGGTGCGCTATGAAGCTGGCCGGGCGCACCGTTTTAACAAGCATATCCCGCTTCGCACAAATGACCTCGACCTCGACCATGTGCCAGCCCCCTATCCCGCAGTCCTCGACATTGTCGAATGGGAGAATGATGAAAAACTGGTCTTGGCCCTTCTGGACAAGGGCATTGAAATCCCATCTCGTGCTTGAGCAAGACAGTTCGAAAAAGCGGCACGTGATCTGCGACGCCCCCGCACCTCCCCTTATTCACAGGTTCATGTATAACTGCTCGCCAACACCCATCCCCATTCGAATCGCTTTAAAGTGACGCAAACAGTAATTCGAATGAGGACCATCGGTGCATGCAGCGGGCGCAGGAAATACTTGAAAAAACCTTTGGTTACAAAAGCTTCCGGCTGGAACAAGCGCAAATAATAGAGGCGCTGGTTGAGGGCCGCGATGTGATGGCCTTGATGCCAACCGGGGGCGGCAAATCGCTTTGCTATCAGATCCCCGCTCTGGTACGCGATGGCGTAGCAATTGTCGTGTCACCTCTTATCGCCCTGATGCAAGATCAGGTGGACGCCCTCAAGCTGCTGGGCATCAAAGCGGCCTTTTTAAATTCCACTCTGAACTCACAGGAGCGCCAGCAAACCGAAAACGATCTGACATCTGGTGAGCTTGATCTTCTTTATGTGGCCCCCGAACGCCTCGTTGCGATGGGCATGTTGCGTTTGCTGGAGCGCTCTAAAATTTCCTTGTTCGCCATTGATGAAGCTCATTGCGTGTCCCAATGGGGGCATGATTTCCGGCCCGAATATCGCCAGTTACGCCTGCTGCATGAGCGCTTCCCAGATGTGCCACGCATTGCTCTCACCGCAACTGCCGACAAGCGCACCAGAGACGAGATCACCAGCGAACTCGATCTTTCGGATGCAGAGCAGTTTGTCGCCAGTTTTGATCGCCCCAATATTCGCTACACGATCAATGAGGGTGGTGGTGGCCGCGATCATCTCTGGCGCTTTTTGGAAAATGAACACCCCGCAGACGCTGGCATCATCTATTGCCTGTCGCGCAAAAAAACCGAGGAAACCGCGAGCTGGTTGCGCGGCAAAGGGCGCACAGCTTTAGCCTATCACGCCGGTCTCCCCATAGATGAGCGCGCCACCAACCAAAAACGCTTCCTGCGCGAAGAAGGTATCATTATTGTCGCCACCATCGCCTTTGGAATGGGCATCGACAAGCCTGATGTGCGGTTCGTCGCCCATCTCAATCTGCCCAAGAATGTCGAAGCCTATTATCAGGAAACAGGGCGCGCGGGACGCGATGGTGCACCCGCCAATGCCTGGATGTCGTACGGCTTGCAAGACGTCATCATGCTGCGCCAGATGACTGATAGCGGCGAAGCCAGCGACACACAAAAAACAGTGCTGCACGACAAATTAAACGCCATGCTCGGCCTTTGCGAAATGACCGATTGTCGTCGCCGCGAAATCCTTGCCTATTTCGATGAAGACATGCCAGAACCTTGCGGTAATTGTGATAATTGCCTTACCCCCCCTGAGACAAGAGACGCCCGTGTCGATGCACAAAAAGCGCTGTCCTGCGCTTACCGCACCGAGCAGCGCTTTGGCGTCAACTATCTCATCGATGTGCTGCGCGGCAAGGAAACCGACCGTATATTGCAATTTGGCCATGACCGCCAAAGCACCTTTGGCATCGGCAAAGATCTGTCGATGGTGGAATGGCGCGCCATCTTTCGCCAGCTCATCGCCAAGGGCTGCTTATATGCCGATCAAGAGCAATATGGATCCCTCAAACTCACCGACAAGGCCAAACCCTATTTAAAAGGTGAGCAGGAATTCTCCCTGCGCAAACAGATCAAGCCCGCCGCCAGGAAAAAAACATCCCGGACGCGCAAAACATGGGATACCGTGCCATTTGCCTCGCGCGCTCTTGCCGAAGCTTTGCGGGCGTTACGTACAAAGCTTGCCAAAAAACAAGGGGTACCTCCCTATGTGATTTTCTCGGATGCAAGCTTGCAGGAGATGGCACAAAAACGCCCTCTCAACGATGAAGACTTCTTGATGATCTCGGGAGTTGGCGATAGCAAGCTGAAACGCTATGGCCGCAAATTCATGAAAGTGATTGACAAAACGCCGTTTGATCAGCGCCTCAACAACACGCTTGGCGACCAGATCAACGAGACCCTTGGCCTGCATCTGCAAGGCATTGAAGCCAACGATATTGCCAAAGCACGCGCCCTCAACCTGTCAACGGTCTATGAGCATTTTGCGCAGGGCATCGAGGCTGGCATTGTCGGCGCTGGCGATGTCTTATCCCTCGCCCAGCCAGAGCAAGACGAAATTCTTGCAGCCTTTGAAGACACTAACACTCTTGAAGAAGGCAAGCTAGAACCAGCCTTTGAAGCACTTGGCGGGCGCTATGAAATCGGCGTCCTCAAATGCCTGCTTGCCGAAAGCGCTTGAGCGGCAAGGTGAAGGACCGCAAAAGGTTGATCCTCGATAAATATGCGGCGTGGGCTCAACCAACAGAACAAACATAGTGGCCGCATATTTTCAAGGATGACGAGTGGGAAGACTGCATCACCAATCGTCATCCCGGAATTTTTATGGCCTGGATGATCATGTTGTTGAAGGACCTGGACCCATTAAAATATCCGGGATCCAGTTTTAAAAATCGCGTGCCTGGCCGCTCAAAAAGTCTCGCTTAAATTTCCATCCTCGTGGAAATTAGACACAAGGTAAAATCCGTACTTATGACACGCGCGCCTTTACATCCGATTTTTCAACAAACTCACTGACGTGGGCAACGATTTTTTTGCTAAGCAAAATTCTTCGGTGACCAAGCCGGTTTGTTTCAACCAGTTCCGCCCATGGCCATTGCGCAGCCAGCCATTTTGAGCGCTCAATATCCACTTCCTTGTCATCTCGATCATGAATTATGAGGGTTGGAACTTCAAAATCAGAGACCATCACATCCTCCCAGTCGCCCCCATATTTGGCGGCGATCGGGCCGTATTTTTCCCAGATAAAGCGCGGGAAACTTTCGCGCATATTTGGCGGAAAAGACAAGCTGGCTGCGAAGTGGTAGAAGAATTTACTAATACTTGTGGCTGGCGACAGCAATACAAGTTTTTGTGTTTGCAGACCAATATTGGAGGCCATGATCAACGCCATTCCCCCCATGGAGTGACCGATCATGCAATGCACTGGTCCCACCGCTTCACTGACTGCATGAATAGAATCTGCCCAATCCGGTACTGTTGTGCGTGATCCAGTTGAGGCACCATGCCCAATGGCATCATAGGAGATGACCTGATATCCTTCATCGAGAAAATGCGTAATAAAATGCGAAAAACATGTCCCCGTCGCCGTCCAGCCATGCACGAACATAATCATGGGGTCGGCTTTGTTGCCCCAGCGATAGGCCGCCAGCCTATGACCGTTTTTCATACTGACCGTAAATTTTTCGGCCCGCTCAAGCAGGGCTACTTCATTGTCCCGGCGCTTTGAAAATGGCACAGACGTAAACAGCTTGTCCGCCAGCCGTGTGGCAGTCGCAGGCATGACCCAGCCGATCGTCATAAAATACAGTTTTAGTAATTTTAGCAAATATGGGTTCATCACAAGCCCTCATAGTTTCTTAAAGAGACTTGCTGTATAAGCTATAT
>JAJRQA010000259.1 GCA_024280475.1 Alphaproteobacteria bacterium | reverse complement strand
TCGGATATGAAGGCGATTGGCAACGACGTCATCGACCCAGGGTCCCGCCGCGTTGATGAGGGTACGGGCTTGTCGCGTATGTTGTTTTCCAGTTTTTCTATCGCGTAGTTGAAGGGTCCAATACCGATCTTTGCGCCGGGCGCTCATGAGTTTGGTGCCAACAAGAATATCGGCTCCTCGCTCAAACGCATCCATCGCATTGAGAACGACTAATCTTGCATCATCAACCCTGCAGTCTGAATATTCAAATCCCGTTGTGAGCGAGTTTTGCAGCGGCTCTCCCGCCTCACCCCTGGAGAGATCAAGCGCTTTACTGGCGGGAAGGATTTTGCTGCCACCAATATGATCATATAAAAACAATCCAAGGCGCATCAGCCAGACAGGCCGCATAGCGTGGTGGTGGGGAAATATAAAGCGCAAGGGTTCAACAATATGCGGGGCTATTTTGTAGAGCACTTCTCGTTCTCTCAGCGATTTGCGCACCAGGGCGAATTCATAATGTTCAAGATAGCGCAAGCCGCCATGAATAAGCTTGGTGGAACGAGAAGAGGTGCCGCTGGCAAGGTCGTTCATTTCCACCAGTAAGGTTTTCAGGCCGCGACCAGTAGCGTCCCTGGCAATGCCACAGCCGTTCACCCCCCCACCGATGATCGCAATATCATACATAGTCGCATCGTTAGGATGAAAGGCCTCAATGTCAACATCACAAGCAATTTATGCCTTGTGATTGGCAAATATCAGTGCAAATCCCTATAGTCATCGAATGATGTCAGTATTTTCAAAAATTTTACTGCTGGTTGCGCTGGCGCCAATCGGTATACTCGCTGGTGCTACGCAAAGTAGCGCGCAATCTGAAGTGGAATGGTGGCAAAAGGAATGGAAGCAAACCGACTTTTCCAAAAGCTCCATTGATTTTGCTGACATCTTGTCAGGGGGACCGCCAAAAGATGGCATTCCCTCCATCGACAAGCCCTTGTTTCATACTATCGACAAAGAGACCGAGCTGGGTCCGCAAGAACCGGTGATCGGCTTGTCGATCAATGGCGAGGCGCGCGCCTATCCCTTGCGCATCCTCATGTGGCACGAGATTGTCAATGATGTGATTGGCGGCGTGCCGGTGAGTGTCACTTACTGTCCCTTGTGCAATACCTCTATCGTTTTTGAGCGCAAAATCGGTGACACGCTTTATGATTTTGGCACGACGGGGAAATTGCGTTATTCGGATCTGGTGATGTATGACCGCCAGAGCGAGAGTTGGTGGCAGCAATTTTCCGGTGAAGCTATTGTTGGCAAACTGCTGGGCACCAAACTTGTGACTGTGCCCTCCCGCCTTGAATCATTCGAAAATTTCAAAAAACGGTTTCCAGGCGGTAAGGTGCTGCGCGGAGATCCCGCAGCAAGGCGCGATTATGGCCGTAACCCCTACGCCAATTATGATCGAGCCGCGACGCCGTTTTTGTATAAAGGTGACATGCCAAAGGGTATTTCGCCGATGGCGCGTGTGGTGGTCATCAAAAGCGATGGCAAAAAACACGCCGTAGCGTTGGAGCTGTTGCGTAAGCAAGGGTCGTTAAAACTGGGGGATGTGATCCTTGGCTGGCAGGCTGGGCAAAACTCGGCGCTGGAGAATGCCATTATCAAAAAAGGCCGGGATGTGGGCAATGTCGTGGCGCAACGCAAGATCGATGGCAAGCTAAAAGATGTCACCTACGAGGTAACATTTGCGTTCGCCTTCCACGCCTTTCAACCCGATCGCCCTATCAAGACGAAATAAGTATCCCAATTAGGAATTGCCGCCACTCGATTTGAACGCTCGTTTTCTTTGCTTGCGGCCGATGGCTCGTGCCCGGCGGATAGTAGCGCGGCGTTTGGCGGCCAGACGCCGCTTTTTGGCGAGGCGTTTTCGTTTGCCCGATTTGGCGCGGCGTTTGCCAGGTTTTTTACGTTTGAGAGCGACGAATTTGCGGCAGCTGGCCCGATTGAGATTACAGCGAGCCCGAACACCTGCTCTGCGGGCCTTGCGTGCGGCGCGCCTGGCTTTCCTTCCCAATTTTTTGGTAGCAAAACGGCTGGCCGGTTTCCAGCCTGGTATAAAGGCTGCGAGCCCGTAGCATCCCTTGCCTGACCAGCCAGTGCCAGCCCGATCAACTCCATTTGGAGCGAACACATAGCGCTTGTTGCAAACACGTACTCTGGGCGGCAAACCCGTTTTTTCAAACAGATCATAGCCCTCTTTTAGATTGTTCCAGAAAGGCTTCCATGGACTGAGCTTGTGTTTGGCAAGATTGGCAGCGCTAAGTTTGAACGGAAAAACATGGACGCTGAAATTCTTTTGGCCATTGTCCCGCGCCAATTGCGCCAGTTCGTGCACTTCATTGATCACCGGGTCGGTCATGGCGAAACAACCAGAGGACGTGCAGCCGCCATGTACGAGGATCAGCGAACCGGTACGACCGTGCAGCTTGTCATAGGCATTGGGATAGCCAATGGAAAAACTGCCTTTCCATTTCCAGCTGGGGCGGTTGAATAATTGCCGATTGACCGTATAGAACCCTTCAGGGCTTTGCTTGTCCCCTTCATAGAGTTTGGGTCCAAACGATCCAGACCAGCGGCAAATTTTATAGGTGCGGTAAAGCGCATAGCGCTCACCCTTTTTCAGCCAGACTTCGAGTTCCGATCTATCCTTGAAGATCCGCATGAAAATCTCTGAGCCCGGTGTAAAGCCGTTTAAGCTCAAACGTGCCGCCAGCTCGAGCGAAGCCTGCGAGGGGGGCAAGGCGGATTTTTTGAGTAATTCCACATGGCGTGGCAACAGTTTTATACCGGACCAGCCCGCGATATTGTCTGCGACGCAACGAGCAGCGACTGGTTTTTTGATGGGGCGCTTATCACGAGAGTTGAAAGCTTTTTTGATCGAGGCTGGCAGCTGGGATTCATAATCGCTGTTGGGATGACCTGTAACCTTGCCAGCGATCGTGCCAAGGATGGAAGCGGGGAGAGGCGAGAGGCTGGCCAGAGCGATTTTGGCTGAGGGTTGAATTTTTGCCAACTTGAGTGGTTCTTGCGAGGGCACGAACGTGTCGAAGCTTGGCAAAAGGGCTGGGGGCGCGATAATGACCGGTTTTGCTTTCGTTACGGCAAGTTTTTCAGGAGCGGCTGCTTCGATCTCTTTGATCGGTGGTTTAACCCCAGTTTTGATCGATGCTTTGGTGCGCGGTGCTGTTTGTTCCACCGCATTTGCCAATTTGATGGCTGCCTTGGGCACTGGCCTTGGCTTGGGCATGGGTCTCAGTTTGGGGGCTGCGGCCAGTTCGAATTCATCCACGTCCTTTTGAGCGGGCGCTTTTACCACTTTTTTTGCGCTGGCAGGATGATGGCGTTGCCACCATTTTTCGTGCAAAAAAGCTAATTCTTGATGTTGTTGCCACCATTCAATGGTGTTTTTTACCTGAATCCTTTGCAAAGTGTCAGGTACAGGCAGGGTTGCTGTCTGCCGGGATAGGGCGTCTTGCGTGCGGTTGGCTGTTTGAGAGGGAAGCGAGGTGAACAGGGCGAACAAACAATAAGCAGTGAAAAGTCCGGCGCAGTTAAACCGTGCCTGAATATTACTGGCTTTTCGTTTTCTGATCAGGTCCATGCTGGATCAGCCCTCACATTCATTATGAGAGACAAGAATAGTAAAAGGGGTTTGAAATAACAAGGAAATAACGGTGTTGTGGTAGCTAAAGTGTTAAAATAAACGATTGTTTTACGGGGATTTTTACATATTTTGGCACACAGAAATAGCGTGCGCCGGGCTTGTCTCAAATGGTCGGTATATATGCGCTGAAAGACTAATTGGCACGCACAAGGAGCGTTTCACCGACCTGATCAGGTTTTTTGCCGCCAAGATACTGAATACGCCAATTGACGAGAAGTGCCTGTTTTTTCCACGTTAACTTCAAATATCTTTGAGAAAAGAACAGACGAAATCTAGCAGTCAGAGCGCCATTAGCATCGATTTGACCTTTGGCGCGACCCCACACACAATCAAGCGGAGAACAGGTGCTGGAGGGGCGAAGTCTGTATTCTCGATAGATATAGTTTCGTTCCTGACCAAGGACGCCTGCCCAGGGATTATTGGTGGCCACGGGCTTGGTTGTGACCTGTTTGCAAAGGTCCGTAATGTCAAGTTTTGATAAAAAAGGCACAGTTTTATCCGTTGAGATCCAAGAGCCGTTGAACGGTGACTTCTCGCAATCACTCATACTTGTCACCTTTGCGCTCATTGCAGGGAGCGCAGCTGGGATCAAGAAGACCCAGAACAGGGCGATAAAGGTGAGCGGTTTGTGGGGTAACATGATAAAAGTCCTTCCTGCCCCCAGTATAATCCTAAAATATAATTAAAGTGCTAACGTGCATGTGTGCATTAGTGCCACTTTAGGGAGTGCAAGAAGAGCTGTGGCCAGAGCGGCTATTTGTACAGATCAGCGCGGCTAGGCGGCAATTTTGTTGGCCCTTTGGGGTTTTTGCTCACCAGTGTTTGATAGAGCCGCG
The DNA here is from genome assembly GCA_024280475.1 of Alphaproteobacteria bacterium. GTDB lineage: Bacteria > Pseudomonadota > Alphaproteobacteria > Rhizobiales > JAKIUO01 > JAKIUO01. Next base: position 18,836 of record JAJRQA010000259.1, on the reverse strand, counting down.
CGGAACCACGCAAAAATGCGAGAGAGACGCCGCCAAGATAGGCAACCCAAATGCGATAGGTTTCTTCACCAACCAGAGCGATGGCCTGCTCCTTGTTCTGGGTCAGGCGATCACACCACAGCTGGGTGGTCAATTGATAATGCTCGCGCCAGCCCTCCACATCCATGATCTCGAACTTGTGGCGTTCAAGAGCCGCAATCGTATGACCCAGATCATCCAATTCACCGCCAGGAAAGATATATTTTTGTAACGCGCGTTGTTCCGGACGGCTTGAAAATTTGCTATTTTTCTTTTTGGCCTTGCGGGCGATGGCGTGATTGAGAAACAGCCCCTTGTCGACGAGCAATCTGTTAACAGTCGAAAAGTAAATATCCATGTTGGCCAAGCCAATATGCTCTGCCATGCCGATTGAGGCGATTTTGTCAAATTGCCGATCCAATTTCGTATAGTCCTTGAGCTCAATGGTGACAAGGTCCTGCAGTCCCAGCCGGGCTATTTTTTTGAGAGCATACTCATATTGCTCGTTCGACAAGGTGACCCCGTGAGCCTTGACGCCGTAATGCTTGGCAGCATGGCAAATGAGGCCGCCCCAACCGCAGCCAATATCTAAAAATCGTTCGCCTTTAGCGAGGCGCAGCTTGCGGCAAATCATATCCAGCTTGTCGAGCTGGGCCTTGTCCAGGGCATTTTCCCAATCGGTAAAAGAGGCGCAGGTATAGACCATGTGCTCGCCCAGAAACAGCTCATAAAATTCGTTGGAAAGGTCGTAGTGAAATTCAATAAATGCCTTGTCGTCCTGCTTGGTACGCGTTTGCGGTTTGCCCGTTTCATCGCCGCCAAAACCACGACTTTCACCGGGTTTGAGGGTTGGCGCAAACATGAAGGCCCGCGCGAAATTAAAGATGTCGCGCCGAGGGATTTTTTTGAGCCGTCCTCTGGTATGTTTAAAGGCCAGACGTACGCCTACATCCAGCAAAGTGCCCCCTTCGAAATCGATCATACCTTTGATATAATGGCGGATAATACCATCTAGCCTGGGGCGGCGCAAAAGCGAGGTGATGACTCCTGGATGTTTGATGATGATCATCAGGTCGCTGTTTGCGTCCTCGCCGAGCGGCACAATCGAGCCATCCCACAGCTTCACGCAAAGATCGACATTGAGCTGTTCACCGATTTCAGCGAACAGCTTACGCGCCGCCCGCAATTGGCGCTCCTCACGTTTTTTATTTGGGTAGAATTGCTTGTCGTCCGCCATTTCTTGGACCCCGAGAACTAATTGAGAGGGCATCTATGCGTGGTTCATCGAGTAAGGTCAATGAGCGCAATCGGGTTTGCCCGAATAGAGCGCCACCCATGTGGATAGATTGTTGGTTTTTAGTCAATCCCGACAATGCCTGAGCGGCGCTCAAGCGATACAACATCACGCCACTTATCTTGCATTTTACCAAGCTTGTGCTGTGTTCCAACTATGCGAAAACCATTTTTTGTGAACAATGCGATACTTGCCTCGTTTTCAGGGAAAATACCAGCGTTCAGGGTCCAGATACCGGCGTCTTCGGACGCAGTTGCCAGGTGAGAGAGCAATTGATGACCCGTGCCTGCACGACGCGCACTGGTTGCAACATATACGCTTGCTTCGGCAACCCCGGTATATGCACATCTGCTGGAAACCGGCGCAAGAGCAGCCCAACCGGTTAGCTGACCATTTTCTACCGCTACCAGACGGCATTCAGCAAGTACTGAGGCATCCCATTCTGGCCAGTTTTTGGCGCTGGTCTGAAACGTCGCGTTGCCCGTATCAATCCCTTGTTGATAGATTTCCTTGAGTTCAGGGAAGTCAGCCTGTTCAAATGGTCTGATGATCATCATGATTTTTATTTCAATTTAGAGGACGAACTACTCTTCGAGTTCGGTATCCCAATAAAGATAGTCGATCCAGCTCTGGTGCAGGAAATTGGGGGGGAAAGCACGGCCATTGCGATGCAATTCATAGACCGTGGGACGATAAGGCGCCTGCATGGGCAGCATGCCGATGGTTCGGGCATCACGCGCGCCCTTTTTTAGATTGCATGGTGAGCAGGCGGTGACCACATTATCCCAGCGGGTGCGTCCGCCCTTTGAGCGCGGGATCAGGTGATCGAAGGTCAGATCGTCGAGATCGCCGCAATATTGGCACGAGAAACGATCACGCAAAAACACGTTGAAGCGCGTAAAGGCTGGATATAGGGCCGGTCGCACATAGGTTTTAAGCGCCACCACGCTTGGCAGCTGGATTTCAAAGCTTGGGCTGTGGATTTTGCGATCATAGCTGTCGACAATGTTGACCCGCTCGAGAAACACCGCTTTGATGGTTGCCTGCCAGTTCCACAAGGACAAGGGATAGTAGCTAAGCGGCCGATAATCGGCGTTCAGTACCAAAGCCGGCCAATTTTCCGGCGGAGTGCCCTTGGCGATCATTTTCACATCAAGCTCCTTTAGAAGTCTGCCCGTAGGGTTGGCTTATGCAAGTCCATTATCGGTGCTTTTCTGCTTGCAAGGGACGAAGGCCCCGTGCGACGGGAAAAAGCTTGATATCGGACTTGAATAAGCCAATGAAACACAAAGCTAACTCTCTGGACAGACACTTAGCGAGGTCATAGCACACCTCGCCTGATCAGCAAAGTATAGTTGGCTAGGACCAAGAGGCTGGTGCGTACACAGACTTGCGCTCAACCTGTAAAGCAGGGTACAGATAATCTGAGGGTTGGGGGACTTTCATGTATTTGTCTTTGTTTTATCATTGTTTGAAACGGTGCCAGAAAACACTTTTGTGCTTTGGGAATGTTTGGCGTTCCTTACTCGGACCCTTGATGGTTGTTGCGATCGGCCTTTCTGGTTGCACCAGCCTGTCGACGTCTTCGCTCCCTTCATTTGGCTTTGGTGGTGCAAGTAGCTCCTCTTCTCCCGATTGCACCGAAATCGAACAGCGTATGGGATCAGCGCACAAAAAATACGCCAAAGCGTTGCGACGAGAAAAACCTGCTATCTATCTGGGATTTACAGGAAATTTGTCAAAAACCATGAGAAAAAATCGGCTCAAAGGCATCTACCAGATGACAGATTATCATCTGGACAATGTGGTCGATGAAACGAGCAGTAGCTGCTTCATGGCCAGCCTCGACAATAGCGTTTGCAGAGGCGCAAGCCGTCTGGGACGGGCCTATAAACCCCTCGTTCTGGCTGCCCGCCAAGCCCACGAAAACTATTGCGGTAATCGCGTCATCAGATAAAATTCTTGGCCAGAAACTCGCCCGCCAGCCAGGTCGCTTCCCCATCAATTCCATGACCGACACCCTCTTCGATATAGGGTGTGACCTCGATATCGATGCTTGCGAGAGCCTGTTGGCTCAACGACATGGCCTCAAAAGGAACGATTTCATCCACAGACCCATGGGCCAGAAAAACCGGTGGTTTGGCTGTGATCGTGTCCAAATGATCTGGTCCCAGCAGCATCCCCGAAAAACTGACAATAGCAGCCGGGGAGGGCGTGCGGCGCAAACCGACATGCAGCGCCATCATGGCGCCTTGGGAAAAACCGACCAGCGCCAGATTTGAGGGCTCAAGCTTTGTTCGGGTCAGTTCAGTTTCGATAAAGGCATCAAGCGAGGGCGTGGCAGCCTGGGCTCCGTCCCAGCGCTCCTGGGGCGTCGAGACAACACCCTGCATGGTGACATTTAAAGGGAACCACTGATAGCCCATTGGCGGGTTTTGACAAAATTGCGGGGCATTTGGTGCTACGAATTCGGCATCGGGCAACATTTGCTGCCATTGCTTGCCAAGCGGTATTAGGTCGGCCCCATCCGCTCCATAACCATGTAGAATAATGACCAGTTGTTTGGTGGTCCCGGACAAAGAGTTGAGGCGCGGGCCGTCAAGGCGTTGTACGTCCATTTGATATGATCAACCTTCTTATTTGCTGGTTTCGGTTTTGGTGTTTTTGATCACACCATAATAATGCCAGAGCAATCTGGCTGCAACGCCGCGCCACGGGCGCCATTTCACGGCAATTTTTTGCAATTGCGATGGTGTAGGCCGTTTATCGCTTTTTTTCAACAGGCCAACTGCATTTGCCAAAGCAATGTCGCCAGGTGCAAACGCATCAGCGCGTCCCAGGCAGAACATGACATAGACATCGGCGGTCCACGGGCCGATGCCATGCACCGCCATCATCTGCTCTTTCACCAGATCGCCGCTTTGGTTTACAAAGCGTGCGAAATCAATATCGCCTTTTTGAACGGCGCTTGCCACCGCCTTGAGGGTGCGGATTTTGGCGGTGGAAAGCCCGGCTTTTTTGAGGAGTTGCTCATCAAGGGCCAGTAGGCTTTGGGGATCAAACGGCTGATTGAGCGCTTCCACTCGTGACCAGATGGCGCGCGCGCTGGCCACAGATAATAATTGCCCGGTGACAATACGGGCGACCGATGAATAGCCGTTTTCATTGCGCCGTAAAGGTGGTTGACCGGCGATCTCATACGCTTCGCGCATCAACGGGCAAGAGGCGGTCAAATTTTGCACGCCTTGCGCAATATCTTGGCTGGTTTCGATTATATGATAGGACATGGATCAATTCTTAAAAGGAGCATCTTAAAAGTACAATGAGCAATTCACCGGTTTTTCGTTTCGCACCAAGCCCAAATGGAGAATTGCATCTGGGGCATGCCTATTCGGCGCTGGTCACGGATCATTTGGCCAGGCAGGAACGGGGGCGTTTTTTGCTGCGTATTGAAGATGTGGACGGGGGACGCGCGCGCGACGAGTATATCGATCAGATTTATGATGATCTCACCTGGCTTGGCCTCACATGGGAGACGCCGGTCTGGAAGCAGTCGCAGCATATGGAAAATTACGCCAAGGCGCTCGAAAAGCTCAAACAGCTTGGTCTCCTGTTTCCCTGTTTTGCCAGCCGCCGTGAAATCGCCGAACACAAACTGACCCAGACCATGCCCGACACGCCAGATGGTTTTCCCATTTATCCCGGCATTTATCGCGACACTCCACCCAAAGAAACCGCCAGAAGGATTGCGGCCGGGGAGCCTCATACGTTACGCCTCAATATGAAAAAGGCAGTTGCGCTGGCCATGCAAAAAACCGATGTAATCAGTTTTCAAGAGCGCCAGAAGGATGGCAGCTATCAGGTGATACCTGTGGCGCCTCTCGACTGGGGAGATATGGTGTTGGCGCGCCGTGAAATGCCCACAAGCTACAATCTGGCGGTGGTGGTGGATGATGCGCTGCAAGGCGTCACCCATGTAACACGCGGCGAAGATCTCTATTATGCCACCAGCATGCAACGCTTGTTGCAAATCTTGCTGGACCTTCCCGAACCGCTTTATTTCCACCATCCCCTGCTTGTTGATATGACGGGGCGCAAGCTCTCAAAGAGTGATGATGAGACCTCTCTCAAGACCATCCGGGCGACGGGCATCAGCGCTGCGGAACTTTGTTTGCAACTGCCCCCCCTGATACTCTAAACTATGAGCATGAGCGTTGAATATGAAATAATCGAGGCAACCGCTACCGTTGTCGCCCTTGAGGGAGACATGGCGGTACTGGAAGCACGGCGGACCAGTGCCTGCAATGGCTGCGGCGCAGCCAAAGGCTGTGGCACCTCGGCGCTGGGCGATTTTTTTGGCCGCAAGCGCAATCTGTTGCACATCAAAAATGATTTTAATGCGGTGACAGGGGAGCAGGTGATAATCGGTATGCCCGAAAGCGATCTGGTTCTGGCCTCGCTTGCCGTTTATATGCTGCCGCTGCTGGCCATGATTGGTTTGTCACTGAGCGCAATGGTCCTTGGATTTGGCGATGGTGTTGCGGGGCTTGCGGCGATGGCCGGACTAGGTGGGGGACTGGTTTTTGCCGGACGCATGACCCAAAATGCCGGGCAACGGTTTGTGCCGACCTATCTGCGCCGCACGCCATTTGAATTTGCGTCAAAGGCTTGCGGTACATGAGATTTTTGGCAGTTCTACTGCTGCTTTCGACCCTTGTATCCTCATGCGCCAAGCAAGCTGAGCATAAATATACGCTCTATGTTTTTGGCACGTTGGTCGAGATAACGCTCTATGGCGTCAGCATCGAAACGAGCGACAAGGCGGTGGCGCTGATCTCGCGGGGCTTTCAAGAGCGCCACAAGGACTGGCACGCGTGGGAGCAAGGCAAGCTCAATCAGCTCAATAACGCCATTGCCAATGGCGTGCCCCATAAGATCGACAAAGACATGGTTGAGCTGCTGGATCAGGCACGCCATTTTGAGCAGATCAGTCGCGGCTTGTTTAATCCAGCGATCGGCAAGTTGATTACCCAATGGGGGTTTCACTCAAGCGACAAACCTTTGGGCCCCCCCCCGGATAAAGAACGGATCGCCAGACTGGTGAAAGCTCGTCCCTCCATGCAAGATCTTGCCATTAACAAGGGCGTTGCCCTATCGCGCAATAAAGCTGTGCAACTTGATTTTGGCGGCTTTGCCAAGGGCGTGGCCCTTGACTGGGCAGCGCAGCTCTTGCAGCGCCAAGGCATTCAAAATGGCGTACTCAATGCCGGGGGGGATCTTAATGTTATTGGCCGCCGCGGCTTGCGCCGGTGGCGTGCTGGCATCCGTCACCCCAGCCATTGGGGAGTGATCGCAACGGTCAGTCTGGAGCCGGGGGAGGCGCTTTATACATCAGGCAATTATTTTCGTTTCAAGGAGTTTGAAGGCAAACGCTATTCTCATATTCTCGATCCGCGCACTGGCTGGCCGGTTGATCACATCGTCTCGGCCACCGTTATCCATAAAAGTGGCGCTTTGGCTGATGCAGGCGCGACGGCGCTCAGTGTTGCAGGGCCAAAGGACTGGGTTGAAACTGCCCGCAATATGGGCCTCCATCAGGTTTTACTGGTCGACAAGAATGGTGGGCTCTATATGACGCCCCAAATGCAGCAGCGCCTTGTCCTAACGGATGCCACGTCGAAAATTGTAGATGTCAAAGACCCGTTTGACCTTCGATCACTGACCAAAGAGTGAGCAAGGGAGATGGCGCGGCATATTAGTGCTATTGGCGAGATTTATTTGATCCACCAACGGGTTGTCGGTACACAGGGGCTGACTAAATCAAATTGTTCCAAGTCATCAGAAAGTAAACTGCCATGACCCGCCCGAACGCCCCATTGGCCCGATCGCTAGAAGAAATGAAGACCCGCTATGATACCGTTATTATCGGATCTGGTTATGGCGGCGGTGTTGCCGCTTCACGCATGGCGCGAGCTGGCCAAAGCGTTTGCGTTCTGGAGCGTGGGCGCGAATTTATGACTGGCGACTTTCCGGCCCGTTTCCCTGATATGAAAAACGAGCTGTATATTCATGGCAAGAAACACGCGGTTGGCTCAGAAACGGCCTTGTTTGACTTTTGTCATGGCAAGCATATGCATGTGCTGACCGGTACGGGACTTGGCGGGGGATCTTTGATTAATGCGGCGGTGGCTCTGCGCCCTGATCCACGTGTATTTGAAAAGAGCCAATGGCCCGATGAAGTGCGCGAAGGGGGGGAACTGGATGAAGGTTTTAATCGCGCCGATCACATGTTGCGCCCGGCGACAGATGAAAATGCCAGCAGCTATATAAAATATCAGGCGCTCAAAAAGGGTGCGGAGGCAACTGGCGGAAAGATGCACCGCTCTCCCGTCGTCATTAGTTTCAAGGATCAGACCAATCCAGCGGGCATCGATCAGGCCGCTTGTACCAAGTGCGGGGATTGTTGTTCGGGTTGTAATGTGGGCGCAAAAAATACCGTTGATTTGACTTATCTGCCAGATGCAGCCCGTTTTGGTGCGCAGATCTTTACGCAAACCAAAGTCACCCATATTGAAAAGAGCAACGGCGACTGGCTGGTTTATTATCACAGCTTTAACGCCAAGGGCCGCCCGCTCGATGATGTCCATAAAGTTGTGGCAAAGAATGTTGTGTTGTCCGCCGGTACACTTGGCACCACTGCTATTTTGTTGCGCTCAAGGGAAAAGGGCCTTTGCGTATCAGAGCGCCTGGGTGAAAATTTCACCGCCAATGGTGATATCATTGCCTTTAATTATGACGCTGATATTCCGGTCAATGCGATTGGCGTTGGCCATCCTGCCAAGGTGGAAGTGGAGCGCGTAGGCGCTTCTGTTTCTGGTCATATCACCTATGATGACGAGGAGGTGCTCGAAAATCAGCTGATGGTGGAAGAGGGGGTCATGCCATCGGCGCTGGGTCCTTTGATGCCGGTGATGTTTATTCCCGGGGGTCGTTTGGCTGGCGCGCTCAAAGCATTGCTGCGCGGCGTTTATGCCGGGCCTCTGGCTCGCACCCAGACCTATTTCGCTGTGTCTCATGATAGTGGCGAGGGCAAGATACGCCTCGAAAAAGGGAAAGTTGTCATCGATTGGCCCAATGTCAATGATGAACCCGTTTACAAACGTGTCGATGAGATGTTGACCAAAGTTGCCGGCGCGATTGGCGGCAAATATATCAAGAACCCGTTGGCCGAAAGCATGATGGGCAACACCCACGCTACCGCCCATCCTCTGGGTGGATGTGTTATGGGCGATGATAAATCAAGCGGTGTCGTCAATCACAAATGCGAAGTGTTTGACGGAAACAGCGATGAGGTGCATGAGGGTTTGTATGTTGTTGATGGCTCTGTGGTGCCAAGTTCGCTGGGCGCTAACCCCTTGATGACCATTACGGCGCTTGCCGAACGCGCTATGATCTTGCTCGCCAAAGACCGCGGCTGGCAGTTGGATGTGGATTAGGTTTAATTATCTTACGGCTATTTGCGCTAACGCGCTGCCTGCTTTTTGGTTGCCCTATCGCTTCGCTGTTTGAGGGCGATGGGCGCGCAAAGCGCTGCGGCCAGTCGGCTTTGCCGATGAGGTCATCGGTGGTTCTTGACAATAGAAAATCAGTTCGATGGAAAAGAACTCCGCCTCCTTAGGCGGCAAGCGTGACCACGCGCCGGGCCAAGGCCCGCCCCATCGGAGGCCCGACGCTAGTCGGAATAGCCGTGAGATATATTAGCGCAATAAACGCCCGACAAGATCTCCGCGCAGGGCGTAGATTTCATAGACGCTGCGCAGTTTGCCATAGTGGTTGGCGATTTTTTCACTGCTGGCCGTAAACAAATCCAGCTGCGCATCGAGCATTTCAAATACCGTTTTGCTGCCATCTTTGAACTGCGCCTTATAGAGACTGAGGACTTTTTTGCTGTCTCTGACCCTTGTTTTCAGCAGTGAGGATTTCGCCAGATTGGCGCGGACCGTGCGAATGGCACTTTCAAGCGAGCGGATATAGGCGCGGCGTTTTTTGCGATAGAGATGCTTGGTCTCGGTGATACGAATAACGGTCTGGCGAGCCGCATTGAGGCCGGCATCACCATCTAACAGCTTATAGTTGAATGATATTAGTCCCTTGAGACCCGTTGTCATGCCGGTTTCGCCCGAGACATTGCGTTTGACATTCCCAGAGACGTCAAGGTCAATACTTGGTTCCATATTGGCTTTGGCGGTTCTTGATTGGGCGCGCAGGCTGTCAATATCGGCCCGAACAGATAGTAGCGCCGGGTTATCGGGATATTGATTGCTAGGGATGTCTTTGGGCGGCAAGGGCGCATGCAGGACCGGCGGCGAGATTAAAGCGTCGGGCCGCAAGCCAGTCAATCGGATAAATTCTTCACGGGCATTTTGCTTGCGCGAGCGCAAATCAATGAGATTTGTTTTGGCCTTTTCAAGTCTGGTGGTGACCCGTTTGACATCGGCGATGGTCGCGTTGCCCGCTTTTTCGCTTGCAGAAACAAGCCTCAGGATCTCATTGTGCGAGGAAATATTCTGTCTGGCAATGGTGATGTGCTCGGCGGCTTCCCTGGTGCTCAAAAAGGCCTGCGCAACCTCCATGGCGACTTTATTCATTTTGTCTATACGGCGATAGCCAGCGGAGTTGTGAAGCGCTTTGCGGCGATCGACCTTACCTTTTGTTCGACCAAAATCGTAAATTGTTTGATGCAGGTCGATGCCAAATTCCTGGCGCGGGATGCCGGTATTGCGTTGACTTTCAGTGTCATAATTTTCAGGTCCAAAGGCGGCTCGTATATCGACCGTGGGGTGATAGCCTGCACGGGCTATATCTATGCTGGTGCGCTCGCCGCGCTCTTGCGCGATGGCGATGCCAATATCAGGATTATCGCGCAATGTGTGGCGTATGACCGAGGCCAGGTCGCGATAGCTTTGCAGGGCGGTGGGCGCTGAAATGGTCGCTTGCGGCTCTCTTGTCACGGTTGTCGCAAACAGCGGTCTGAGCGGAGTTGTGCGGCGTTCGGCCGTTTTTGGCGTCTTTCTTTTTGGTGATTGTTGTAGTTTGCGGCCAATTGTCAGCGGCTGTTGCGCAGGTTTGCTGATCGCCACCTGCGTCTCCCATATTTGAGGTCTGACGGATCGGGCTTCGATAGATTGGGGTTTTGTCGATGGCGACAAAGCCGGTGGTGACAGGGCAGGCGCGCAGATATTGGCTTTTGCGGCTTTTTTGTAGCTACAAGAGAGTTTAGATATTTTTTGATCTTGGTGTGAGCAGCCGGCAAGGAACACTGCCCCCAGAGCAAGGAGTAGCGTTGCTTTAAGCAAGGGGATCTCGATGATCCGTTTTTTGGTTTTAAAAGTTACCAAAATTATCCAACTTTTTTGTCAAAACCGACAACTAAATAAGGTTAACTCCCTTTCTCTTAAAGGAAGGTTAATTCAGGTGTCAGAATGAACCAGCAGAGCCCCAAGGTTGGGAGGGATAATAGGTCTGGACAAGTGCTAAAACAGGGAGGAATTGTTGCTTGTTTCTATGGCAGGACCGACTTTGATGGCAACACCGGCGCGGCGTGTATCTCCGCGGCCCTCGAGAAGACCGCTTGGTATTTTACGCACTCCGTGCACGCCCCCAAAAAACATGTTTGGGTCTGGCCATGCATGTGCATCAGGATAAGCCGCCAGCAGTTCTTGTTTTGCAACAGGGGTAAATGGCGAGGTTTCGGGTATGTTTTCGAAACTGACCTGGCCTCCTTGTTCGCAGTGCAATCTGGGGGCATTTATGGCTTCATCCAGGGAAAACCCATGATCAATGAGACCGCAGGCGACCTGCAATATGGCGCTGCGGATGCGGTTCGAGCCCCCTGAACCAAGAGCGGTGAGGCTGTTGTCAGGCGATCGGATGAGGGTTGGTGCCATCATGCTTGAAAGGCGTTGATCCTGCTGCCAGCGATGGAAGCCCTCATCATGCAAATCTTCTTCTCCCAGCATATTATTGAGCATAATGCCGGTGTCCCCCAGCATCAGCCCATTGCCCTCGCCATTAGAGATTGTTAGTGACGCGGCATTGCCAGCAGCATCAATGACACTGATATGGGTGGTGCCTTTGTGCGATGGGTGATGGTCTTGCGCGGTTGCAAGTTGGTGCGCGATATGCTCGTCATTGGCAAAATGCTCAAGGGGAGTAGTTTTAGCGTTTCGCGCCTGATTGATCAGCGACATGGTTTGCACGAGGTCGCAAAGATCAGGGGCACGATCTGGACAAAGGCGCGCCAGCACACCAAGGGCAAAGCCGATCATCGGGCCTCCCGCACAAGGGGCCGGATTTAGAAAAAACTGTTGATTGCGATAATTTTGAATGAGTGGCTGGCGGCGCTCGACCTTGTAGGAGGAAAGATCTGCAGCGCTTAGATGTCCGCCTTGCTGGGTGGATTGCGCAATAATGGCCTTGGCCAGATCGCCTGTACGAAAGAATGCTTCTCCTTGGGTGATCAACGCCTCCAGAGTGCGGGCAAAATTCTCATTGCGGAACAGATCACCTTTTTTGAGCAGAGAATCACCGGGCGCAAACAGAGCTTTGACGGCTGCGTCCTTTGTCAAGATTGGCTCAATGACCTCAAACAGATAGGCGTGAAAGGCGCTGACTTTGACGCCATTGCGGGCCAGATCGATCGCAGGTTCAAGAATTTGTGCGAGCGGCAGGGTGCACAGATCCGAGTGAATGGCAAACAGGCCAGGAATAACCCCCGGCGTGGCGCTGGCACCGGCACCAATGTGAAATTCCTGGGTTGCAGGGCCAAAATCGGCGTCAATGGCGCGAAAATCAAGTTCGCTTGTGGGGCGTTTTGTTTGGGGTGTCTGGGCAAAGAAATCATAGAGGATGGTATCATCCCTGTCGGCCCGATAGGCCATCATGAATCCGCCACCGCCAAGCGATGAGAGGACGGTCTCGGGGACACACGAGGCGACCATGCCCGCCATTGCCGCATCAAAAGCATTGCCGCCAGCGCGCAACATATCGGCGCAGGCCCTGGCCGTGCTTTCATGTCCCGCCGCGACAACACCTTTCATGGCCGGTTCTTTCAATTTGCAATAACCCCGAATGTGTCATCCCGGCGGAGGCCGGGATCCATAACCACAGGTCTAGTAATTTTACTCGAATCTGCCATAGAATATCTCAGATCAGGGAGTATGGTTCCCCGCCTTCGCGGGGATGACAATGAGTATAATCGCGAGATGATCGATTATCTAATCCATTCAGGATTGTACTGGTGGCCTAGTTGACGACGCGGTCTTCATCTTCTGGAGTATTGGTGCCGGTGGCAGGTTCTTGCCATAACAACCAGGTCTGGTTTTCTTCTGATTTCATGGCTTCACCAACGGCACCCACATCAAAATTGTCCAGGCGGTTTTTAAGTTCCAAAAGCATCAGCTCGGCACCAGTGGCACCGCCGGGGTAAACGCAGCCCGATGCGTTATCGCGGCCCCATATAATCCAGACATGGGCGGGTGCTTCCTCGTTTTCGCCGGCTGTCGCCTCAATCGTTACCTTGACAATATCGGACCAGTTGACACGCTCCTGGCTGGCGTCCGGGCGATTGCAATAGGCACCACTATCGTCAAATTCGACGATATATTCTTTTTCATTTCCACTCATATTCGGCTATTCCCTCTTCAAATTTTGTATTACTCATTGACTTGCGCGCTGCTTGCTCAAGCGCTTTTGTCGACTTTTGATCCAAGCTCGTCGCTGTCTTCGCTATTGGCTTTTTGTGGTTCGGTTTCTGTGTCTGGGAGGCTCATTGGCGGTTCTTTGTGGGTGCTGACCGTTTTGGCGCCCCCCTTGGCGACAGAAACCACAGCCGGGCGCAAGACCCGTTCAGCGATTACATAGCCCACCTGAAACACCTCAACAACTGTGTTGTTGGGCAGGTTGCTGTCTTCGATCTGCTGCACCGCTTGATGCTGGTTGGGGTCGAATTTTTCACCCTTTGGGTCCAATTGAGTAACGCCGTGGCGCTCCAGCACTTTTTGCAGCTCGCGTTCGTTCATTTTAACGCCGTCAAGAAAGCTTTTAAGCGCCTCATCTTGTTCGGCGGCCTCCGTTGGCACCGCTTCAATAGCGCGCTGGAAATTGTCGGAAAGCGGCAAAATATCACGAGCAAATTCGCTCACCGCATATTTTTTAATGTCCGAGCGCTCGCGCTCAGTTCGTTTGCGAAGGTTTTCCATGTCTGCAGCTTGCCGAAGATAGCGATCCTTGAGGTCGGCGATCTCGATTTCCAGCAGCTCCATAGGCCCTGGCAAAAGCTCGCCATCCTCGTCTGTGAGAATTTCGATGTCATCGCTTTGCGCTGGCACATCGGCCGATTTGGGGACGTCTTGTTCCGGTGTGCCGTCTTGTTTTTTGTCGTTTGTCATTAAGCTTGATGGCTCCGTGATGATGAATTCTGAACTAATTATTCTGCTGGATACGAAAAAGGTCGGGCGAAATCAAGTCAGCAATCTACCCATCAGGCGAGCGGTATAATCGACAACAGGAATAATGCGCGCATAATTCAGCCTGGTTGGACCGATTACGCCAAGTACGCCAATGACCTTTTTTTGTTCATCCTTGAAGGGCGACACAATAATGGAAGAACCCGACAAAGAAAATCTTTTATTTTCAGAACCGATAAAAATACGTACGCCCGACCCATCTTCCGCCGATTGCAGTATTTCAATAAGGTCTTTTTTGCTCTCCATATCATCGAATAATTGTTGAATATGGGTGAGATCCTCATCGGCATTGAGATCACGGATAAGGTGCGAGCGGCCACGTACAATAAGGCTTTTGGCGTCCGCGTTGCCGCCAGACCAAACGGCGATACCCTGTTCGACAACGCGCGCAGTCAGCACATCCAACTCCGCGCCAGCGGTTTTCAGCTCAGCTTGCAAATGGGTGCGCTGCTCCATGATCGAGCGCCCTTTAATGTGGGCATTGAGAAAGTTACTGGCCTTGGTGAGGCTGGAAGGCGGCAACCCCTGGGGCAAATCAATGACCCGGTTTTCCACTTCGCCATCCTCGCCCACCAGCACCACGAGCGCTTTGGTCGGGTCCAGTGGCACAAATTCGATATGGCGGATCTGGGCCATTTTTTTGTCGGCCAGCACCAGACCGGCGCATTGCGAGAGGCCAGAGAGGAGTTCGGATGCCTCTGATAGAACATCTTCTACCAGCCGGTCGCTTTCCCCTTGCCCCGGTCCCATCTGTTTCTTGATCTGATTGCGTTCAGCCTGCGAGATATTGCCGACTTCCAGCAGACCATCGACAAACATGCGCAGGCCTGTTTGCGTTGGCATGCGCCCAGCCGAGGTGTGCGGCGCATAGAGTAGGCCAAGTTCTTCCAGATCCGTCATGACATTGCGCACAGAGGCGGGGGACAGCTGCATGGGCAGCGCCTTTGATATCAGGCGTGAACCCACGGGCTCGCCGGTTTCCAGATAGGCTTCCACCACCTGGCGGAAAATCTCCCGTGATCGCTCGTCAATATCTTCAAGTCTCTTGATGGGGGGCCTCATTGCTTGTTTGGCGCCTGATGCCCAGCGCGCAAAAGATGCGCTGGACATTCTCGCGTCCGCACGATTATGGTGCCGACCATTGCATACATAAACCTTTAGAAGGGAAATTCAAAGTTGATTAGACCAAGCAAACGCCAAAATGATGAAATGCGAACCGTCAGTTTCGAGAGAGGCGTGTCCATGCACGCCGAAGGCTCCTGTCTGATCAAAGTCGGCAATACACATGTTTTGTGCATGGCCAGCGTCGAAGAGCGCGTACCGCCGTGGCTAAAAGGTCGTGGCAAGGGCTGGGTATCGGCTGAATATTCCATGCTGCCACGCTCCACAAGCGAGCGCATGCGCCGCGAAAGCACCATGGGCAAGGTTGGAGGCCGCACCCAGGAAATCACCCGCCTTGTGGGCCGCTCCTTGCGCGCTGTGGTCGATATGAAAGCCCTTGGCGAACGCATGATCATGGTCGATTGCGATGTATTGCAGGCCGATGGCGGCACCCGCTGCGCCTCGATTACGGGTGCCTGGGTCGCGCTCAATGATGCCCTCAACTGGATGGCCGCTCGCGACATGTTTGGCGACAAACAGGTGTCTGACGTGATGCGCGACAGTGTCGCCGCCGTTTCATGCGGCATCTATAAAGGCGAAGCCGTGCTCGATCTGGATTACCCCGAAGACAGCAATGCCGAAGCCGACACCAATTTCGTCATGACCGGCAAGGGCGGCATTGTGGAGATTCAAGGCACCGCCGAAGCCGAACCGTTTTCCGAAGATGACTTCGGCAACCTGATGACACTGGCCAAAAAGGGTGTCAAGGAATTGACCGACTTGCAGGCGCTTGCTGTGGGGTAGGGTGAGCAAGCGTGATTATTATTTATTGTAAGGGCGAGGCAAAATGGCCGAAATTCACAGATTTCCAGGAAATACAATATTGCAAGAGCCCATGGACAACTTCCTGACAAAGGTTCCTGAATGGAATCTAGACAGGGGTATTGTCATTGGTTTGGACAAAGAAGGTGAGTTTTGCTTCGGCGGGAACTTCAGCGACACCGCCGAAATTGTTCTTTTGTTAGAAATAGCAAAGCACAAGATGGTAACGGATGACTTCTAGTCGAGCAACTACCGCCACCATCGTTCCCGCGCAGCCGGGAAATCAAGCGGCTAGCCTTTGGCTCCAATGATTGATTGTGCTGGTTGAGAGGTTGGAGTGGTGCAATGCATTGCACCCTACGGGTGAGAATTTATGGTTGGGGTTTGCTGTGATGGCTGGATTTTGTAGGGCGCAATGTATTGCGCCGTCCGATCTGCGGGTTATTCGCCGAATTTATAATCATCATCACACTGGCGATGTCAGGTGACTATCCGCGTATTCAGTTTCGTGTTGGGGCGTTGCGTCGGCTGCAATGATTGATTGAGCGGGTTGAGAGGTTGGAGCGGTGCAATGCATTGCACCCTACGGTTGGGATTGGTTTCAATGTGGTGTAGGGCGCAATGTATTGCGCCGATCGATCTGCTGATTATTCGCCAAATTTAAAATCATCATCAATCTTGCCGCGTCCATCAGCTGGATAGCGACCAGCTTTAACATCGCGGTGATAGGAGGAATGCGGCCAGTCCGCAATCTCCTCCACATAGCCATGTTTGACGGGATTATAATAGCAATAGTCCACATGGCGCCGATAGTCTTCCTCGTCGCGAATGGCATGTTCCCAGAACCGACGTTGCCAGATGCCCCGCTCGCCGCGTTTTTGGCGAACCGTGGAGCGCCACTCTGTTTGTGGCAGGGATTTCGAAAATATTGCTTTTATTCTTCTCCAGCGGACAGAAAAATCGGCGTCATCAGGGGGCAGCGTCCAGATTGCGTGAATGTGATCGGGGAGGATTACCATTGCATCAATTTGAAATGGAAACCGGCCTTTTATTTCCCGGGTTGCGGCGCGGAGCTCCTCAATATGATCTGTCAGCAGGCAGGTCTTGCGATCAAGCAGATTGACGGTGAAGAACCAGCAAGCTCCTGGAATATTCGGGCGGCGATAATTTGGCATGTGGGGAGTATATATGAGAGACCGCGCGGCGCAATGCATTGCGCCCTGCGGTTTGTTTCATGTTAGTCTTGCTGCATAACGCAGGAGGTGGCCGATGATCAAAACACCCATACTCATTGTTGGAGCCGGGCCGACCGGTTTAATGCTGTCGGCGCAATTGCATCGCTATGGCGCGCCGCATGTGATTGTCGACCAAAAAACCGGCATCACCAAACTGAGCAAGGCGCTGGCTGTGCAGGCGCGCACCCTGGAGCAATATCGCCAGTTGGGGATTGTCGATGCGGCACTGGGTCAGGGCTTTGTTGCCAATGGTGCCCGCTTCATAATCAATGGCCGTGTCAGGGCACATGTACCGCTGGGAGAAATCGGCAAGGGGCTTAGCCCCTATCCCTATCTATACATCCTTGAGCAATCGAAAAACGAGGCCCTGCTGCACGATTATATCAGCGCAAATGGGGGTGACGTGCGCTGGGACGCGGAGGTGGTTGATCTTCATAAAAACGGCACTGGCTATCGCGGCACGATCAAGCGAGGGGATGGGTCATCGCAAGAGTTTGAGTGTGATTATCTCATAGGATGTGGCGGCGCTAGCAGTTTTGTCCGGCATTTTTTGCAATTACCGTTTGAGGGTGGCACCAACGAGCAAATGTTTTTTGTGGCCGATCTTGAAATGCAGCTGGAGCTTGAAAAACAAGGGCTGTTGCTGGTGATCAACAAAAATGAATTTCTGGCATTTTTTCCAATGGAAGGGGTTGATCGCTATCGGGTGATCGGTGTTTTGCCACCCTCGATAGAGGATCTGGAGAACATACCCTTTGATCTTTTGAAAACCCATATTGAAGAAAATTTTGGCTTTGAGGGCAAAATTACCGGCCACTCCTGGACGTCGCGCTATAAGGTCCATCACCGTATTGCCAGTAATTTTCGTGCTCAAAATGGTTTTTTGGCTGGAGATGCCGCCCATATTCACAGCCCGGCCGGGGGGCAGGGCATGAACACCGGGCTTGGGGATGCCGTCAATCTGGGATGGAAGCTGGCAGCGGTCGTCAATGGCTGGACGGGCACCAATGTGCTTGATAGTTACGATGAAGAGCGGCGCCCGTTCGGCAAGCAGCTTGTCCATACAACAGATCGGGCCTTTGGCCTCATCGTCTCCAAAAGCTGGGGACCGCGTTTCATCCGCACCTATATCTTGCCTCGTGCCCTGTCGATCATATTGAAATTCGGCGCTCTAAGACGCCTTATGTTTCAGACCATTTCGCAGACCGTGATCAATTATCGCCCCAGTTCGCAAAGCGATGGCTCGCGGTTTAAGAAGATCCATAGTGGTGATCGTTTTCCCTGGTTTGAATGGCGTGGTGGCAATAGTTTTGAGTGGCTGCAAGGGACCGGATATGTGGTGCTTTGTTTTGGCGGCGCTGGAGCGCTCAAGGTCGAGGGCTGGAGCGGGCCGGTCATTGAGATTGTCGTGACAGGTGCGTCCGCCAAAGCGGCGTCAGCTGCCGGCTTACCGGTTACGGGCTGCGTTATTGTGCGCCCTGACATGCATATAAGCCATATTTACGCTGAGTGATGGGAGCGGGCTTTATCTCGCAAAAAAAGGACGCCTCCGTTGGGAAGCGTCCTTTTTGTTTGTGGTGGGCCAAGCAACGGCCCCTAAGGGAGCTGCTTAACCCAAAACACTATGCCATTGTGATATTGGCAACGGCAGTTTTGCCAGAGCGGCTGTCTACTTCTGTG
This sequence comes from Alphaproteobacteria bacterium, assembly GCA_024280475.1. GTDB lineage: Bacteria > Pseudomonadota > Alphaproteobacteria > Rhizobiales > JAKIUO01 > JAKIUO01. Next base: position 159 of record JAJRQA010000259.1, on the reverse strand, counting down.
TCGAAGCTGACTTTGTCGCCTTCGTTGAGGCCTGAAAGACCTGCACGCTCAAGAGCGGTTGCATGAACAAAAACGTCCTTTTCGCCGTTGTCTGGTGCGATAAAGCCGTAGCCTTTTTGATCATTGTAAAATTTAACTGTTCCGGTTTCCATGGGATTT
>JAJRQA010000258.1 GCA_024280475.1 Alphaproteobacteria bacterium | reverse complement strand
GGCTTTTGCAACAGACAGTCGCACCTCGCCCTTCGCCCATTTGAAGGCATTGTCCAACAGGTTGCCCAGCATCTCCTCAAGGTCCTGCTGCTCCCCTCGAAACAACAAGCCATCTCCACATTCACAAACCAATGCAATGTCTTTTTCCGTGTAGATTTTTTTCAAGGTGCGAGACAAGGAGCGCGTCACCGGTTGTACATTGGTGGAGCTGCCGATGACGCTGATCTGAGCTGCCATACGGGCGCGATCAAGATGATGGCGCACCTGGTCATTCATAATCTTTGTTTGCTTGTCGATGATGCCAGCAAAATTCCTCGCGGCTCCCTCACCTTCTTGCGCCTTGTCGATTTCATTGGCCAGAACGCTTAACGGGGTTTTCAGGGCATGAGCAAGATTGCCAACATGGGTGCGGGCACGCTCAACAATATCCTTATTGGAGCGAATGAGTGCGTTCAATTCAATTTGCAGCGGTTCGATTTCTGCGGGAAATTCGCCGCGCAAATGATCGGCTTTGCCAGCCCTTATGTCATTGAGTTTGCGCGAAATAATGGAAAGTGGTGCCAAAACATAGCGAACCTGCATGACGCCTGCAAGGATGAGACCAAGCCCCAGCACGCCAAGCGCCAGAAACAGCATATTGCGAAACTGCGAGACCTGTCCGTCAAGCTGCGACGAGCTGATAGCGACTATATAGATGTAGCGCTCGGCTTTTTCCCCCGTCTGTTCCCCCCCTGCGATACTCTCTTGCTCGACAGCTCGCAGAAGCTGTCCTTCCGGCCCCGGAATATATCCACGCTTCAATGTTTCAACTGATTGCGGGTCAGCGTGTTCCGGCAAGGAAATCAACCGGTGATCGAGTAAACTATCGGAAATAACGGTACTGTTTACGGCGCTATCAAGCGCCCTGATCTGCCAATACCAACCAGAAAATGGCCGCTTGAACAAGGGATTACCAAGCTCAATTTCCTTGCGATGAATGACTTCTTTTGCAACCAGCGCTGCGCCTTCGCCTTGCGCCTTGCCAGCAACAACCTCCCCCTCGCGACCATCACCATCACTGGCTTGGCGCACACTAAGCGCAACTAAATTATCAAGATGCACCTCGAGGCGCTGATCAAATGTCTGCTCCACAGCAATGCGGTAATAAGACGTCAGGGCAAAGGCTGTGATCGGTAGGATAATAGCAACAAGGAGAGCGGTCGAGGCCAGCAGGCGAAAGCGCAGGGAATTGGGACGCAAAGCATGTCTCATAAAATTCATTCGCTGCCCTTGGCAGCGGGGTCTTCGAGGCAATAGCCAAGACCGCGCACGGTTTTGATCATCTGATCTGGTAGCTTCTTGCGCAGTCGGCCAATAAACCCCTCGACCGTATTGGAATCGCGATCGAAGTCCTGATCATAAAGATGCTCAATGAGCTCAGTGCGCGACACCACCCGACCGCCATGATGGACCAGATAGGAAAGCAGGCGAAATTCATGGGAGGTCAGTTTGATGGCCGCCCCATCAAGGGTTACCCGTGAAGCTCGTGTATCAAGCCGCAATGTCCCGACTTCGATTTCACTGCTGGCATGCCCGGCACCCCTACGCAAAAGCGCTCTCACACGTGCTAAAATTTCTTCCATATGAAATGGCTTGGCGACATAATCATCAGCACCTGCGTCCATTCCCGCCACCTTGTCGCTCCAGCGATCACGAGCTGTCAGGATCAAAACCGGCATATTGCGCTGATTGCGTCGCCATTGCTCCAGAACACTAATGCCATCCATAAGCGGCAAACCAAGGTCCAGGACGACGGTGTCGTAAGGCTCTGTATCACCTAGAAAATGCCCTTCTTCACCATCAAGCGCCGTGTCCACCGCGTAGCCGGCATCGCTCAAGGCATCGACCAGTTGGCGATTTAAATCAGGTTCATCTTCTACAACGAGTAACCGCACCTTACCTTTTCCCTGTTTCCACTCTTGAAGTTATTTGCGACCTAGTAATAATTTATCCCGTGGCGCCGCAGATTGCGTTTAACCCGGTTAATGATGCGGTCTTCGAGTTTCTTCCGCTTGCCGGATCTACCACCAATTCTGTTGCCAGAACGCGCATCAATGACAATATCACGGACCCGTTTCTTCTTGCCAAGCACCGTCAGACGATAAATATATCTACCGCCACGACGACAAAGATCAATGCTGATCACATCCTCGCCGCGCCTTATTGCACGAGCCCGAACGGGACCAGGTTTCATCAAACCATTTTTTTTGATGATAGTGGGCGAATTAGACCATTTGACACAACCGGCCATTGCCTCGCCGCCAAATAGCAACACAACGGCAAAAATCACCGCCGTAAAAGCCCTTGTCCAGAAATATTTACCCATCAACAACGTCGCTCTCTCCCACATCTCGCAAACCGCTCAATAGCCGGTTTTGGCCAAATTTCAATCTGATGGCAGTTTATCCGAGCAATTATGAACCTACCATGAACTGTATTGCCATTCCAAATTACCGTAAAAACATGATGAAATTCAATTGGTTCATTGAGTTTTCAACAGGCTTTAATGCACAGAAAAACCCGCTCCCTCAAGGGAGGAAACGGGTCATCAAATCGAAGGTCTCATAGTTGAGAATTAGCTTCGACCCATATATCTGCGTACCTTGCTGACATAGCGACGGGTAATGGGGTTTCCACTCCATTTCCACATCTTGCCAGGGCCACGATTGTAGCAACCAATGGTCACAGCTACATTTTTGCGGGCACGACGATAGCACCAATGCAGGTATTTTGTACCAGCGCGCATATTGACGCGAGGATTGTACAGATTGCCCCGTGCACCCATCATGCGGGCAGTTGCCGGCATAAGCTGCATCAGACCACGTTCACCAGAAGAACCTCTGGCATTCACACGCCAGCCGCTTTCAACTGTTACAACCGCAGCCGCAAGACGTAGTGGCAGACCGGCAGGCTTGACGCTTCTAAGCGTTGCCATCAAAGAACCGCGCCCACGACCAAAGCTCTTGCTTTTGCGCTTGCTGGATTTTTTCGCATATCTTTTCTTATAAGATTTTCTCTTATAGGATTTTTTCGAATATCTGCGCTTGGCAACTCTTTTGAGAGATTTACGAAGCTTTTTACGCTTGGTATATTTCTTTTTCTTATAAACCTTCTTTGTAGAAGCTTTTTTCTTAAACGAAGATTTCCTCTTGATAGAAGCTTTCTTCCTAATTGAAGTTCTCTTCACACGTGCTTTTTTTGCCGGTGTAGCCGCTTTGGCCG